>JABUEW010000028.1 GCA_013314855.1 Bacillota bacterium
TACAGGCATGTCTTCATTTGTGACAATGAAAGTTTTATTTTTTAAAACTGATAAACGTCATATGGAATAATCTGGGTACTATGAATGATTTAGGGTAAAAAGTTTGAGTTTTTATGAATAGGTCCTGGATATTCAAAAAGAATAATTGACATATAGCGAGAAATATAATATAATTTTACTAAATCACAATTTACTAATTTATGTTTTAGTAAAATAAGGAGAAGCATATGTTTGTTGGTAGAAAACAAGAGTTAAAGAAATTGAACCAAATGTATGAAAGTAATAAATTTGAATTAGCTGTGCTTTATGGAAGACGACGTGTTGGCAAAACTACCCTTGTTAATGAATTTTGTAAAAATAAAAGGGCTATTTATTTTGTGGCTGTTGAGTCCACTGAAAAAGAAAATCTTAAAAATTTGTCAAGGGCTATCTTTGATATAACTATGCCAAACGTAGATATGCCTGTTTTTGATAACTTTGATAAGCTATTTGATTATATTTATACCGTTGCAAAAAATGAAAGAATAATTCTGGTAATTGATGAGTACCCTTATTTGGCTCAGTCATCTCCTGCTGTTTCTTCAATTTTGCAGTCGCATATTGACAGAAAGTTGAAGGACAGCAAATTATTTTTAATTTTATGTGGTTCATCTATGAGCTTTATGGAATACCAGGTATTAGGTTATAAAAGTCCATTATACGGAAGGCGTACGGCACAATTTAAGATAAGACCGTTCACATATATTGAGTCTACCGAAATGCTGCATGGTTTTTCGAACGAAGACAAAGCGATTTTATACGGAGTTACAGGAGGTGTTCCTGAATATTTATCAAGAATTAATAATAATTTAAGTGTAAAAGAAAATATTGTAGAGCTATTTTTAAATTCGTCCGGCAGGCTCTTTGAAGAACCATCAAATCTTTTAAAGCAGGAGCTTAGAGACCCATATACTTATAACGCAATTATAAGTGCTATTGCCGGTGGTGCGAGCAGGCTCAATGAGATTGCGGTTAAGGTGGGGATTGAAACCAGTGCGTGCAGTAGTTACTTAACTTCATTAATTGCCTTAGGTTTAGTCAAAAAGGAAATACCAATTACTGAAGATTTAAGCAGGAAAACCATATATCTATTAGAAGACCAAATGTTTCGTTTTTGGTATAGTTTTGTATTGCCAAATATGAATAGTATTGTTTCCGGTTACGGTGACAAAATTTACGATATAAAAATTAAACCACTGATAAGTAGCTATATGGGTGCTGTTTTTGAACAAATTTGTAAAGAGTATTTAATATCCCAATTGGGAGAGAATAGTTTACCGTTTTTCTTTACTAAGATTGGCAGATGGTGGGGTAACAATAAAAAGCTAATGCGGGAGGAAGAAATTGATATACTTGCCTACGATGGCGATAAAGCATTATTTGGCGAATGCAAGTGGGTAAATGCTCTTGTTGATATTGATGTCTTGGATGACCTAATCGGTCAAAGCAAACTGTTTCACTTCAAAAGCAATTATTTTTACTTATTTGCTAAAATCGGGTTTACGGATAGGTGCATCAAAACAGCAAATGAAAATAACAATGTGAGGCTTATCACCTTTGATGAGATGCACAAATAATGCTGCAATAAATAATACTGCAATAAAAAAGGTCTTAAAAATTCACTTCACGGCCAATTAAATTCGCTTTACTTATAACTTATACTTTTTATCTTTGCAACCATTTGTTTTACTTCCGTTTTAATCTCACCGGTAAGGTAAAGGCTTGCTCCATAAACTGCCATACCTGCCGGCACGAGGATAAATAACATTGGAATACTTACAGGTACTACTCTTGTTATTACATATAAAACAAGGCCCATTAATGCTGCAGAGCCGAATATCCTTACGTAGTTGCCGGAGGACAAGTGCCACTTAAGAATCTTCCTGCCGCCAAAGAAGGATAGGAGAAAATACAGAAAATAAGCCAGTGCAGTGTTTACTGCGGCTACTTTGTATCCCAATGGCCGTATTAATAAAAGGTTTAATGCTATATTAAAGAGGCAGCATAGCAAGCTATTCCTGAATATTACTCCTGTACTGGATGTAAGTTCCCATGCCTTGTTATTATACTCTGTAAGGCCCAGAAAAAACATACCAATAGATACCCAGATTATAACGCTGCTGCCAACGACATATAATGGATCCAGTATCCTGGAGATTATTGAAGATAAAACGCTAATACCTATAACGGCCGGGACAGTAATCAAAAGGAAAAAACGCACAGCACATGACAAAAGTTCTTCGGCTCTGTCTTTTTCATTCTGTTTCCATGTTTTTAAAATATTAGGATAAACCCCCCTCATAATAGCCAGCAACAGCATACTGAAAACAGAGGAAGCTATCGAATAATTGGCTACATAAATACCCACATCAGATGATCCTGAAAGTAACTTTATTATATACCTGTCAGCGTTGTTTAGAAGGCTTAGAGAAAGACTTACACCAACAAGGGGGATACCATATTTTATAAACTGTTTCATTATGTTCCGAGAAAATTGTGAGAAGTTGATATATTGGTATATCTTAAGCCGAAAAATGATTACTACAGCTACTGCCGAGTCTACAAGAATAATACTTATAACGGCACTATATATGCCAATATTAAAAAATTTGACAAACAGGGTGGTAACTAATAGCTTAAACACTGCCGACAAAACCGACAACATCAGGTTTAACCTGATTACTCTTGCCGCACTTAACATAGCAAAAAGGACCTGAGTAATACTATATGTAAGGAACATAAATATGCTTAACAATATAAGATATGTAATACCGACATAAAAATATTCTTTTATAAAAAACAATATAATAAGGCTTACGGCAACAACAGAGACAGAAATTGCTGCCCAGGCCACAAATACAGTTGAGTAAAATGCTTTAATATTCTTTTCTCCTGAAAAATTATTAATATATCTGTAGGCAGACTGAAAAAGCCAGCCTAACAGGAATAAAGCCGTTATATTTACTGTAACAACTGCCAGGTTATAGTTACCATATTCTTCTGGTTTAAAAAAGTTTGTGTAGAGAGAAAGAGTTATAATCCCTACTATTCCTTCTATTGCTTTAGCAGGAAGGTATAAAAAAGTATCTTTTGTCATATTGCTTTTAACTTCGCTGTTTTTTATACTGTTTTCCATATAATCCGACAATCCCTTTCTATAAATGACCTTTCTAATAAATTAATTATATAAATCATTTATTCATATTGGAAATCTTATATATTATATCCACAAGTTCTCGGGGAGTATGGGCGATGAAATCCGGTTCCCCTTTTATCAGAAGCTCCTCCGAGTCAAAACCCCAGGTTACAGACACTATCTTTATCTTGGATTTTTTACAGGCTTTAATATCCCTGTGTTCATCACCGATATAAACTGCCTCATGCTTTTTTATTCCAAGTTTTTTAATTAATTTATTAATGGCTCTGTGTTTATCAAAAAGACCCTTTGACGAGAAAATTTCATCAAAAATATCTAAATTTTTATCTTTAAAGAAACGTTCAATATTGGCTATAGAATTAGACGAAATAATAGCAAGCTTAAAACCGGCTTGTTTAAGCTCTTTAACTCCATCTTCTATACCCTCTATCCAGTTTAGTTCATGAATATGATTTTTTATTTCTTCCTGCATCCTTATGTTCATGGCCGGCAACCGATATAGGGGTATACCTAGTTTTTTGCACCTTTCTTTTATGGGCATAGTTGAAAACAACCTGAGCTCATCAATGCTTAGTTTTGGCAAACCAAACTCGCCGGCTATATTACTTGCCAACCTTATATATAGGCTTGCAGAATCTACAACAGTACCGTCAAAATCAAATATCAAATATTTTATCAAAACGCCACTTCCTTATAAAACCAGTTTATTAAAAATATGTAAAACATCAGGTGGCTTTTCGGGCAACTTATATTGGAAAAATTATAGCATACTTTCCTTTTACTTTACAAGGAAACAGGTTGAAAAACTTTACAAAAATATTGATACCATTGCATACAAATATTATAATAATTGTAATAAAATTTGATGGTTCTTGAGTACAACTAGCACAGTATTTTAATTTAAATTTAAAGAGGGAATGATAGATGCAAGTTGTGACGCCTTCCCAGATGGGAGAAATTGATGCCAGGACTATAAATGAATATGGTATCCCAGGCATAGTACTTATGGAAAATGCTGCGTTGAAAGTGCTGGATGAGATAGAAAAGATGTTGGGCAGTGTTTCATACAAAAGAATTCTTGTATTTGCAGGAAAAGGGAACAATGGTGGAGATGCTTTTGCTGTTGCAAGGCATCTGTTTAATAAAGGAGCAGCAGTTAACGTATATATAATAGCTAATAGAAATTCCATAAAGGGTGATGCAGCCATTAACCTTGCTATTCTTGATAAAATAGGCCTTGAGCCTGTTGAGATAAAAGAGTTTGATGACACAAAGGAAAGGAACGATAGTAAAGCTGAGCAAATTAAACACTTAGAAAATCAACTGGCTTCGGCAGACCTTATAATAGACGGGATATTCGGAACAGGTTTGAAAGGTGAGGTAACGGGAATAGCGGCAGAAATAATTAATATGATAAATTCCTCCGGCAAAACAGTTATATCTATTGACATACCTTCAGGAATTGACGGCACGACGGGAGAAGTTTGCGGTACATGTATCAAGGCCCATAAAACGGTAACCTTTGGGCTCCCCAAGATTGGCCTTATTTTATACCCAGGCTGTGAATATACAGGAGAACTTGTTGTTGCCGACATAAGTATTCCACCAAAAGTAATAGACAGTATGGACATTAAAACCAATATAATTGATGAGAGAATGGTATCCCTGTGGATTCCTAAAAGAGCTAAGCAGACAAACAAAGGAGACTATGGAAGAGTCTTAATAATAAGCGGCTCCAAGGGTATGACCGGGGCAGGCTGTCTTGCAGCACGGGCAGCCCACAGGGCAGGTGCTGGGCTGGTTTATCTTGCTGTTCCTGAAAGTCTTTCCACTATTTATGGTGCCTCTTTGACTGAAACTATAACTATTCCTCTAAAAGATGAGGGTAAAGGGTATATCTTATCTGATAATATCGAATTTCTTGAAAAGCAAATGGAAAGCAAGGATGTAATAGCAATTGGCCCAGGATTATCAATGAATGAGGATACAATTAAGCTTGTTCGCTGGATTGTTGAAAATTCAACAGTATCCCTGGTATTGGATGCAGATGCATTAAATATAACAGCTCGTGATGTTTCCATTTTGAAGAGGCTTAAAACAACTGCTGTAATTACCCCCCACCCAGGAGAGATGGCAAGACTTACGGGAAAAAGCATAGAACAGGTACAAAGGGACAGGATTAATACAGCAAAGGAATTTGCATGTAAATGGGAAGTTATAACTGTACTTAAAGGATTCCGTACAGTAATAGCTTTGCCTGATGGAACAACCTATATTAACCTTACAGGTAATCCCGGAATGGCAACTGCAGGTACGGGTGATGTACTTACAGGGGTTATTGCAGGTCTCATGGCCCAAGGAATTGAACCGGGTTTTGCTGCTCCTGCGGGCGTATATATACATGGGCTGGCAGGAGACATGGCGTCTTTGAAAATTGGTGAGTATAGTCTTACAGCAAGTGACCTGGTTGAGGAAATTCCGTATGCAATAATGAGTCCCTATGTAATAATGAAAAAAATATAGAAGGTGAATAAAATAATGGACTATAAACTTAACAGGGCATGGGCTGAAATAAATCTTGACAATATTGCACATAATGTTAGAGAAATACGAAGAATTGTAAATAAAAGGGCAGAAATAATGGGAGTGGTTAAAGCAGATGCATATGGGCATGGTGCAATGGAAGTTGCAAAAACTCTCCTTGACAACGGAGTATCCAGGCTTGCAGTATCAATGCTTGATGAGGCAATACAATTGCGTAAGAAAGGAATTGATGTACCCATATTAATATTGAGTTATACAGATCCTGTCAGGGCTGAGGATATTATTGAATATAACGTTACCCAGACTGTTTTCAGCCATGACCTGGCCAATGCTTTATCAAATGCTGCCGTAAGGTTGGGCCGTAAGGCAAAAATTCATATAAAGATTGATACGGGTATGACGCGGGTAGGATTTATGCCGGGCTATAGTGCGGTAAAAAATGTTGTGGAAATAAGTAAATTACCGGGGATTATTATAGAAGGATTATTTACTCATTTTGCTTCGGCTGACGAGAAGGATAAAAGATATACTTACATGCAATTTGAAAGGTTTTTAAGTATATGTACCGAACTTCAAAGGATTGGAGTTCATATACCGGTAAAGCATGTTGCCAATAGTGCAGCTATAATTGAATTTCCCGAGATGCACCTGGATATGGTGAGGCCGGGAATTATTTTATATGGGTTTTATCCTTCATCAGAGGTGGACCAAGAAAAAATCAGACTAATACCTGCAATGACATTAAAAGCTAATGTAATACTTGTTAAGGATGTTGAAAATCATACTCCGGTAAGCTATGGAAGAGTTTTTACTACACAGCGTAAGAGTAAAATAGCAACTATACCTATAGGATATGCAGACGGTTATTCCAGGCTTCTTACAGGCAAAGCCAAAGTTTTGATTAATGGGGAATTTGCACCTGTTATAGGTACAATATGCATGGACCAGTGTATGGTGGATGTAACAGATATAAAAAGTAATGTAAAAGTAGGTGATGAGGTAGTCCTGTTCGGCAAACAGGGCGGGAAAGAAATAAAAGTAGAGGAACTGGCGTCCCTTATAGGTACTATTAACTATGAGGTGATAAGCGTAGTGGGGAAAAGGATACCAAGGGTATACTTGCAGGGAGGGGAAATCTACAATGTGCTGAATTACCTTATATAGTAATAATCTTCAATAAGATAATAATATTTTAATTTGACCCGATAGTATTGTAGAATATATAATTATGGTGTATTATAAGATATATAATGGAGAATGCAAATATTTATCCTGTAAAACCGGCTGTACATACCTGGGAGTGGGGGGGTAATTTTGGCTGAGTCACGTAAAATATTAATCAGTCTTCCGGAACAGCTTCTAAAGGAAGTAGATTCTATAGTCTCAATAGAAAAAACCAACAGAAGTGAATTTGTACGGAGGACAATACAGCTTTATATAAGAGAAAGAAGGAAGATTGAAGTAAGGGACAGGCTCAAAAAAGGTTATCAGGAAATGGCTGAAATAAATATAAGATTGTCTGAAATATGGTTTGAAGCGGATAACGACTTGCAGCAAAAATATGAAGAAAGGCTCGGGGAGTTGGAGTAGGAAGTGGTGATTAGAAGAGGAGATATATTCTATGCAGACCTAAGTCCTGTTGTTGGTTCCGAGCAGGGTGGCGTTAGGCCTGTATTAGTAATCCAAAATGATATTGGAAATAAATTTAGTCCAACCATTATTGTATCGGCAATAACTTCACAAATTAACAAGGCAAAGCTACCGACGCATGTTGAGATAAGTGCAAAAGAGTATGGGCTCCAAAAGGATTCAGTAATACTTCTTGAACAGTTAAGGACTATTGATAAAAAAAGGCTTAAGGAAAAAATAGGCCACCTGGACGATAAGTTGATGGAGCAGGTGAATGAGGCGTTATACATAAGTTTAGGGCTGGTTGATTTATAAATGATATGGGAGGGACACAAAAGATGAGGTTTTTTGAAAATCTTAAAAATAAGGGGAGATACCTTTATATTTGTGTATTGATAATAGTTTTTAGTTTGCTGTTAGTACATACTGTAAGTGGTATAGGTTCTGAACCTGGAAGCGATGAAGACCCATTAGTTACAAAAAGTTATATAGATTCTGAACTTGATAAATTTGCTTCTGAAGTAAATTCCAAAATTAACCTGCTTAAGTCCGAGTTAAAAAAATCCAAAAGTGATGAGGCTGTTGAAGCAATAGCTGCCAAATTATTTGAATTAGTCAAAAATGTAGACGATTTAAATAAGCAAATTGAGGAGTTCTCAAAATATGCAAAATTTGAGGTTGTTGAGTTGGAACCAGGACAGAAAATAATACTGGGCGATAGTGCCGAAGTAATTCTAAGGGCTGGTAAAGCGCTTGCTATAGCAGGAGAAAAAGGTGACGGACTGGCTGACATTACAACCGACAGTAAGAACAATAATCTGGTTACAGAGGATATAGTACCCTTAAATCACTTGCTTTTGGTATCTAGAGATGACGGAAGGGGAATAAAGGCCGTAACCAAGGTATGGGTACTTGTAAAGGGCAATTATAGAATAGAAGGAGTAAATGAAGACACGGCAAGTAAGGATAACAAAGCCGAAACGGAATAATTGCCTGTCTCCTCATTGCTCGTTGTTATTATAATTTGAAAATACCCGCCTTTGAAAAGGCGGGTATTATAATAGGTAGAAATATTCAACTACCAGCCACTAAAGTGGCAGGTTTGTACGACGCCTGCATTTGCTTTAGTCGACTTTCAGTCAAAAATATAACCCCTGCACTTTAGTACAGGCGTCGTTAAGATATAATTTTGTTAATTATGTTAATTGTGCAAATTATGGGTTTTACTGTGGAATAACCTGGAGCGCAGAGCAAGTATCAAAAACCGTGGAATATCTAGCATTCGCCGAAAACGCCACGGTTCTTTATATAACCTGTAAAGCCATTCAAGGCCGTGCTTTTGGAAAAATGCCGGCGCGCGGGTTGCTTTTCCTGCAAAGACATCCAGAGTTCCACCTACACCAATGCATATTTTTACTTTGAGCCTGTCTTTGTTTTTATGGATCCACTTTTCCTGTTTAGGCGCTCCAAGGGCTACAAGTAATATTTGTGCTCCACTGGAATTAATTTGATTAATTATTTCATCCTCTTCATCTTTTGAAAAATACCCATGGCGGTACCCCGAAATTTCCACGCCTTTAAACCCGTTAATCATGTTTATTGCTGCTTCTTCGGCAACGCCGGGTTTTGCACCCAGAAGGAAAAACTTAAGTTTCATTTTAGAAGACATTTGTAAAATGTTTTTTACAAGGTCAAACCCTGCAACCCTTTCAGGCAATTTGCAACCGAGGATTTTCGAAGCTAATACCACTCCAGCCCCATCTGCTATAAGCATGTTACCTTCTCTTAAAACTTCCCTGAGGAATTCATCCCTTTGTGCTGCCATCATTATTTCTGAATTTGGAGTGTATATGGTATGGACCCTGTCTTGATTCAAAAACTCTTTTATCATTTCCAGGGCTTCTGCCATGTTTACATTATCAATAGGTATTCCTAAAATATCTATGGTATTTCTCATACTTCTAAAGGCTGCCTCCTCTCATAATTTAGTGTTAAAGTTAATTATCTGCAATTATCTGAAATAGAAGTACTGCACGGTAGTATTACTGCACGATAGTATTGTTACTCTGTAATTAGTTATTCTACTCTATTTCTGATTTATAGCTATTCAACACTTTAACTGCTATTTTGGCATTTTTTATTGATTTTTCTTTTAGTTCAATTGTAATATTTTCCAAATATGTTTTTATTTCATTTCTATTTGTCCAGGTATAATCAACAATATTTTTTAACTTTTCAAACTCAAGAGTTTTAACATCACCTGCCGAAGCCTGCCCTTGCCCTATGTACTCAAGAAACCATTGTACTTTCGGTTCATATACAAGTCCTACCACGGGTATTCCCAAACTTACAGCAAAAATAAGGGCATGAAGGCGCATCCCAATTAAAATATCCATCTTTGAAGTTATTCCCATGACCTGGGATACATCATACTTATTTTCTATAATATATCCTTTGTGTTTCATCTTAGAAACAATAGATTTAATTATAAGAAGATCATTAGGGTGCTGCATTGGTAAAAACACGGGGTTAGTATTATATTTTTCTACCACATAGTCAGCAGTACGGGCTATGACTTCTACATAATTTTTATAGCCATGCCATTTCCTTACTGAAAAACCCATAATTGGACCATGCAAATCTATACCTTCATCTACAAATATTTTTTCTATTTCGGTTTTGCTACATGGCTCAATGGTGAAAGCGGGGTCTGCAGTAACAATTACCTGGGGCTTACATATTCCAAGTTTTTGGAGCTCTATTTTTGAGGCTTCTTCCCTTAATGTAATCATGTCTACTTTATTAAGAATTTTTTTTGTCAATCTTTTATTAATATACTTGTTTATAGGCTCAATTCCATTTGCATAAAGCATAACTTTAAGTCCGATTTTTTTCGCTATCCATATTATTCCAAGGTAGTAAATAAGGGAACGGGTACTTGTATTTTCTTGAATAAGTGTTCCTCCACCATACATAAACATCCTGGAATTTTTCATGGCTTTAACAATCTTGATTAAATTCAGCCGGTTTATAGAGTATGTACTGTAAAGGAGCCTTGTTTCCATGGGGTTATTGGAAAGAACAACCATTTTTATATCTTCTATATATGTTTGGAGATCCTGGATAATAGCCATAAGCAGTGCTTCATCACCAATGTTATTAAAACCGTAATATCCTGCAATTACCATATCATACTTATGGTTTGTTTTCTTATAGAAGGCATACCTTTTTAATATAATTTTGTAGATATTTAGCTGGGTTTCACACATTTTTTCAAGAGAAAACATTGCCCTGGCTTTTTGATAAATCTTTTCCCCCATTATTTCGCGTTTTTCCGGATTACCTGCCAGCTCAAGAATATATTCAGCTAATTTTCCGTAGTCTCCCGGGTTAAAAAGATACCCGTTTTCTCGATTTTCTATAAGGTCTGGAATTCCTCCTACACAAGTACTTATGGTGGCTTTCTTAAATCTGGCCCCTTCTAGAATTGAATATGCGAAACTTTCGCTAATTGAAGTTAAGACACTAATATCTACAATACCCATGAGTTCATATGGGTCATTAAGCCATCCGGTGAAAAATACATTGTTATTTAGTCCCAAAGATTCAGCTTTCTGTTCAAGCATTTTCCTCTCTTCACCGTCGCCGCCTATAATAAACTTTACATTAGGGTTTTCCTTTACAACCAGGTTAGCTGCATCCAGAAGGGTGGATATGCTTTTTACAGGATAAAGCCGTGCTGCAATGCCAACGATTATATCGCTATCAACCAAGTTTATGTTATATTTTCCGGCAAATTCTTTCCTTGAATAATCTTTTATCGGGTTTTTGAAATCAACGCCGTTATAAACAGTGAAAATGTTTACTGGATTAAACTTTCTTTTTATCAACATTTTCTTAAAGTTATTAGACACGCCTATATGAAAATCAATAAGCCTTAAGGCTATAGTATTTATCAAGCCGAAAGTCAGGCTTTTAACCAGGCTGTGCATATAGTCGAGACGGTAGTCGCTGTGCACTGTTGTAACAGTGGGCAGCTTAGTAAAATATTTTACGGCAATTGCTATCATATTTGCCTTTGCACCATGAGAGTGGATTATCTCGTAACCCTCTTTTTTTACTATTTTAATAACTCTTTTAATGTCTTTAAAAATATTTCCCGTCTTTACCACTTCTACATCAATACCCATGGCTTTAGCATCATCTGCGAAAATACCCGGCCGAAAGCTCACTATTTTCACATCTATATATTTGCCTAATTCTTTAACCAGGTGCAAGACGTGGGTTTTGGCACCTCCAACATCCCCTCCACCTATTAAATGCAGTACTTTCATAGTATCTCCTTTTTAGTTCAATAGGTTAATTTAAGTTTATTTTATAGCGTTTTATTTGTCAACAAGGGGATAAGTTAAAAACATATTGCAAAATCTTTGTAAAAGTTTAAAATATAAATATAAATATTTTAATATTTAATGATAAGTTAAATTCTGATAATTTGGAGATACTAACCATGAATCCTAATAATCCTAATAATCTGAATAAAAAAAGAAATAAAATGAATAAAAATTATAAAGCTAAATTATGGATAAATTACTTAATGATTGTTGTAGGTTCGATTATTACTGCCGCTGGCATTAATATTTTCCTGGTACCAAATAAGATTGCTCCCGGCGGTGTAACCGGTATAGCCACGGTAATTTACCACCTGAGTAATGGCAAGTTGCCGGTAGGAATAGTAATGCTTGCTCTTAACATTCCGCTCTTTATTATAGGCATGAAATATATCGGAAAAAGGTTTATTATACGTACGTTATTCGGCACAATACTTCTTTCTGTAATTGTGGACTCTACCCAGCCTCTAACAAATCATTTTATTGAATTGTTCCTTACAAGACCTGAATATCCCTACTATACCCCGGATATTTTACTTTATTCGCTATTTGGAGGCCTTTTTATGGGAATGGGCCTTGGACTGATTTTCAGGTCTGGCGCTACAACAGGTGGAAGTGACCTGGCTGCAAAGATCATAAATCATTTTATACCCAATTTTACTGTGGGCCAAATTTTATTATTTATTGATATATTTATTATTATTTTCGCTACTATTGTTTTTAAAAGCTTTATTATAGGATTGTATGCGATAGTAACCTTATTTATCATGTCTAAAGTTATCGATGCAGTTCTGGAAGGTGTTAATTTTGCAAAAGCTGTATATATTATTTCCGACAAGTCTGGTGAAATTTCCAAAAGAATCCTGTATGAGATGGACAGGGGTGTGACAGCACTTAAAGGGACAGGTATGTATACAGGTAAGGAGAGAGACGTCCTTCTGTGCATCTTATACAGGGCTCAAATCTCCCAATTAAAGCAAATTGTTAAGGTTATTGACCCGAATGCTTTTGTTATCCTTGCTGATGTCAGGGAAGTATTAGGTGAAGGTTTTAAGGCCCATGATTGAGTGGGTTATATAAATATATTTTTAATAAAATTTTGTTTGCCGTGTGAAAATGTTTAGGAAATTTGGGAGGATAATAAATGACTGAAAAAGAAAGAGTAAAACGGGCTATACTTATGGATGGTCCCGACTGTGTACCTTTATTCCTATTTAATAAGGATATTGAGCAATCAGATATTGTTATATTGGAAGTAGTTAAGCATTTTATGGGCGAAAAACGTGACTACTCTGAATGGGGATTCCAATGGGAGAGATATGATGATACTATGGGCCAGCCAAAAGGTAGCATTATAAAGACCTGGGACGACCTTGAAAAATTAAAAATACCCGACCCCTTTGATACAAGGAGGTTTGCCGGTGTTAAGGATGCAATGCTCAAGTATGGCGAAAAGTACTACTTGGCAAGTCTTGCTTTGACTGGGTTTACTGTAATGACATTTTTACGGGGATTTTCAGACATACTGGTAGATATTTACATAGACAGAGAGAAGGTTGATAAGCTGGCTGATATAGTATTCGGGTTTGAAGAGAAGATTATAGGCCAACTAAGAGAATACGGATTTGATGGAGTTGCCTTCTTTGACGATTGGGGCACCCAGGGCAATCTTATCATATCTCCCCAATTATGGAGGGAATTCTTCAAACCAAGGTATAAAAAGCAATTTGACCTGACCCATAGTTGTGGCCTTGACGTATATTTTCACAGCTGCGGGTATATAAAAGAAATTATACCGGATCTAATTGAGGTTGGGGTCGACATCCTAAATATAAGCCAGCCGAATTTATATGATATAAAAGAACTGGGAAAAGAATTCGGCGGGAAGGTTTGCTTCTGTTGTCCCGTGAGCTACCAGACAACATCCATAACCGGGACCAGGGAGGATATCTACAGTGATATTGCTTTACTTTTCGAAAACCTTGGATGTTATAACGGGGGGCTTATAGGCTATGTTGAAGAATATAAATCAATCGGATTGAGTGATGAAAACTACCGTCACTGTGTAGAGGGTTTTAGAAGCTTGAAATATAAGTAACATTGCACAGGGTTCGAACAAAACGTCCCCTTGTCACATTATTTTTGATATAGTATACTGAATTGTGAGAAATTAATAACGAAGGCGGTGTTGTAATGGACAAACAAAAGTTAAAACAACTTAAGAAGTATGCCACGTTGATAAGAAGGCATATAATAGAAGAAGTATACCACGCAGCATCGGGACACCCTGGCGGTTCCTTATCCTGTACCGATATTCTTACGGTATTATATTTCCATGAAATGAGGGTAGATATACATAATCCGCAATGGCCTGACAGGGATAGGTTCGTTTTATCTAAAGGCCACTGTGCGCCTGCTTTATATGCTGCTTTGGCTGAAAGAGGGTTTTTCCCGGTAGAAGAGCTTCCAAAATTCAGAAGCATAGATAGCTATCTGCAAGGTCACCCAAGCATGAAGGATGTACCGGGGGTAGATATGTCTACGGGTTCTCTTGGACAGGGTTTTTCTGCTTCAGTCGGTATGGCACTTGCGGGAAAACTGGATAATAAGGATTACAGGGTCTATGTATTGCTCGGTGATGGAGAATTACAGGAAGGGCAGGTATGGGAGGCTTCAATGGCGGCTGCCCATTATAAACTTGATAACCTTACAGCTTTTCTTGACCATAACGGTTTGCAGATTGACGGTAAGATAACGGAAGTTATGTCTCCCGAACCGGTAGAGGAAAAGTTTAAGGCTTTCGGATGGAATGTTATCGTGATAGATGGCCACAACTACGGGCAAATTATGGGTGCTATAGAAGAAGCCAAGAAAACGAAAGGCAAGCCTACAATGGTGGTTGCAAAAACAACAAAAGGCAAGGGAGTATCTTTTATGGAAAATGAAGCAGGTTGGCATGGTTCAGCTCCCAATAAGGAACAACGGGACCAGGCTGTAGCTGAATTGGATGCTGCCTTAGCCGAATTGGAGGTGGAGTAGTATGGTACAGAATAATTCTTCAGTAAAAAAAATTGCAACGAGGGAGGCATATGGAGCTGCCCTTGCCGAGTTTGGAGGAGACAACAGGATTGTAGTACTTGATGCGGACCTTTCTAAGTCTACAAAAACAGATACCTTTAAGAAAAAGTATCCTGAAAGGTTTTTTAATATGGGTATAGCAGAAGCAAATATGATGTCAGTTGCTGCAGGGCTTGCAACTTGCGGCAAAATTGTTTTTGCAAGCAGTTTTGCCATATTTGCGGCTGAGAGGGCATGTGAGCAGATTAGAAACTCTATATGCTACCCGAGGCTTAATGTAAAAATAGGTGCTACTCATGCTGGAATATCTGTAGGAGAGGATGGAGCTTCCCATCAGGCAGTGGAAGATATGGGAATAATGCGTTCTATACCTAACATGACAGTAATATGCCCGGCAGATGCAGTAGAAACAAGGCATGCGGTAAAAGCAGCCATAGAATATGAGGGTCCTGTATACTTAAGGCTTGGACGCCTTGCTGTACCGGTAATATACGATGAAAGCAATTATAAGTTTGAGTGGGGGAAAGGGATTACTATTTCAGAAGGCTCCGACGTAACAATAATTGCAACGGGATTGATGGTACATGAGGCCCTGGCGGCAAAAGACATGCTTGAAGGCGAGGGGATTAGTGCAAGGGTTATTGACATTCATACAGTAAAACCTATCGATAAGGATATTATAATAAAAGCTGCCAAAGAAACAGGCGCCATTGTTACCGCAGAGGAACATAATATGTATGGAGGACTGGGGAGTGCTGTTGCCGAGGTTATAGTGGAAAACTATCCTGTGCCTATGAGGATTGTTGCTATAATGGACAAGTTCGGAAAATCAGGCAAACCGGCACCACTAATGAAGGAATATGGCCTTACTGCTGAAGATATTGTTGAAAAGGCGAAAGAAGCTATGAGAATGAAGAAATAGGGGGGCTCTATACAATGTTTAAAAGAGGCATAACAAGAGACTGGGAAAATCCTGCAGTACTCCACATAAACAGGGAACCTGCCAGGTCAAGTTTTATACCTTATGATGATGTTGAATCTGCAAAGACCGGAGAACGGGGAGAGTCACCGTATTTTAAACTATTAAACGGAACTTGGCAGTTTTACTATTGTCCCACACCTTTCGATATACCAGAAGATATACCGGAAGGTTTTCAGGGGCAGGGCCATCATGCCGGTATTGATTGTGATGATATTTGCAATGAAAAAGATGGTATATGTGGTATTAAGTGGGATACAATCCACGTACCGGGATGTTGGCAATTGTATGGTTACGGTATTCCTAATTATACAAATGCTGCATACCCTTATACAGTGGATCCTCCTTATGTACCTGACAATAATCCTGTGGGGCTTTACAGGAGAGAGTTTACTATTCCTTCTGGGTGGGATTCACGCCAGGTGTTTTTGGTTTTTGAAGGAGTCTGTTCGGCTTTTTATGTGTACATAAACGGGCAAAAGGTCGGCTTTAGTAAAGGCAGCCATATACCTGCGGAATTTAATATTACGGAGTTTGTAAGATGTGGAAATAATACTGTTGCTGTGGAAGTATACCAGTGGTCAGATGCAAGTTATATGGAAGACCAGGATATGTGGAGGTTAAATGGAATCTTCCGCGATGTTTATCTAATATCTGTTCCGCAGGTTTATATAAGGGATTTTTCTGTAAGGACCCGGCTTGATGAATCCTGTATTGATGCAACACTTAATATTAAAGCGTTTTTGAAAAAAGGTGAAGGGTTTTTAAGAAATGAAGTAAGAGATGAAGTAAAAGACGAAATAAGAAATGAAGTATATAGTTTATCTTTGTCACTTTTAGATGATAAGGGAATGGCTGTACCGGATGATAAAGGAGAGCCTATTATTGATAGAAAAATAGCACATTCCATAGCTTTTGATAAAAGCAATGAAACTTCCGATGAAACTTCCATAGAAGCTATCTTAAACATACTAAACCCAAAAAAATGGTCTGCGGAAGATCCTTATTTGTACAAGCTGATTTTGGTTTTAAAAGATAAAAAAGACAACATAATTGAAGTCGTGGGGGAAGATATAGGTTTTAGGCAGGTTGAAATAAAAGACAAACAGCTTTTAATAAATGGCGTCCCTATAAAAATAAAGGGTGTAAACCGTCATGATTTCCATCCGGATAAGGGTTATGCCGTATCCTTAGAGGATATGGAGAAAGATATAGTCATAATGAAACAGCATAATATTAATGCTGTCAGGACATCCCATTACCCAAATGACCCGAGATTTCTCGACCTTTGTGACAGGTATGGCCTCTATGTAATAGATGAGGCTGATCTAGAAACCCATGGATTTGGCATAACTGGAGATGTAAGCCAAATTTCCAATGACCCTGAGTGGAAAAAAGCATATATAGACCGTGCCATTCGGATGGTGGAGCGGGATAAAAACCACCCATGCATAATAATGTGGTCCCTTGGGAATGAATCAGGTTATGGCTCAAATCATGATGCTATGGCAGAGTGGATACGCAGTGCCGATCCAACAAGGCCCATCCATTATGAAGGGGCACGGGAAGCGAAAGTGGTAGATGTTGTAAGTGTGATGTATCCTACTGTAGATTATCTTATTGAGCAGGGGGAAAAGGAAGATGACCCAAGGCCATTTTTTATGTGCGAGTATGCCCATGCCATGGGAAACGGCCCAGGAAATTTGAAGGAGTACTGGGAAGTTATCTATAAATATCCCCGGTTGATAGGTGGGTGTGTCTGGGAGTGGGCCGACCACGGCATACGTCAAAAAAATCAAAATGGTAAGGAATGGTTTGCTTACGGAGGGGATTTTGGAGACTGGCCCAACGACGGCAATTTTTGCATTGACGCCCTGGTTTTTCCTGATAGAGTGCCTCATACAGGATTAATTGAATATAAAAAAGTAATTGAGCCTGTTCATGTAATACCTATAGATTTGAAACAGGGTATTGTCAAAA
Source organism: Bacillota bacterium (assembly GCA_013314855.1). NCBI lineage: Bacteria > Bacillati > Bacillota > Bacillota bacterium. The sequence goes on from JABUEW010000028.1 coordinate 17,798, forward strand.
TTGTCAACAAGTATAACTTCATTTCGCTTGCGTACCTTGAAGCAAGCTGGTCAATAAACTATGACGGACATATAATCCAACAGGGACTATTGCCAGAGTTGGATATACCTGCGGGAAAGGACAGGGTGGTTGAGATACCGTATACTCTTCCTGAAGGGAGGCCGGCAACGGAATACTGGCTGAATATTGATTTTTGCCTTAAGAGAAATGAACCCTGGGCACCGAGGGGACATGAAGTTGCATGGGCTCAGTTCAAGCTTCCAGTAGAAGTCCGGAAAGCGGAACCTGTCCAGGAAGAAGTTTCAGGCGATAGAGCGTGCGATGTAAGAGATGATCCAGGAGATGATGCAAGAAATTATGCAAGAGTTTATGAGACTATAGTTCCTGAATTCATAATAATTCCTGCATCAACTATACCTTGTTTGAATGTTGAAGAGACAGGCTGTATGTTAACAATAAAAGGAGAAGATTTCAAACTGGATTTTGATAAAATACGGGGGAGTATTTCTTCCCTTGAGTACAATGGCGCTCAAGTATTACGCCAGGGACCAAAACCACATATATGGAGAGCTCCTACCGATAATGATGCACCCAGGCAGGCAAAACTGTGGTGTCAGGAAGGTTTTGACAGGCTGGAGCAAAGCATAAGGGATGTTTCTGTAACTAAACATAACAAGGCGGTGGAAATAACAGTTAAGTCTATTCTTGGTGTAAGGAGTAAGGCACCGGCATTCGGAGTTATAACCTCATATTTGATTTATGGTACAGGTGATATAGTAATAACTTCAACGTTTAAACCCAAAGAAGGATTGCCTCACTTGCCTCGGATGGGCTATGAATTTCGCCTTCCTGTAGAATTTGACAGAATGATATGGTATGGACGGGGGCCTCACGAAAATTACATTGACAGGAAAGAAAGCGCCCGTATCGGTATATACTCCGGGACTGTAGAAGAACAATATGTACCGTACATTAAACCCCAGGAAAACGGAAACAAATCTGATGTACGCTGGGGTGCCTTTATAGATTCAAGGGGTATAGGGCTTTTAGTAACAGGCATGCCTTCAAAGGGAACTTCCTGTATTAATATAAGTGCTCACCACTATACTGCAGAGGATTTTACTGCAGCAAAACACACTCACGAATTAGTAAAACGTAACGAAGTTATCCTGAATGTGGACTATGCCCAAGGAGGACTTGGAAGCAACAGTTGCGGGCCGGGACCCCTTCCCAAATATCAGCTGCAACCTGTAGAAACAACATTTACATTTAGGTTAAGACCTTTTTCTACCCAGGAATGGACTCCTGCAAGGATTAGTAAGTATTTACCCGAAAGCTTATAATTAATTATTATTAAATAGTAATGAAGGGTTATAGTTGAAATGATGTGAAATAACCGGATGGGGGTAAGTTATGATAATTGACAATATAAAAAATGCTTTCCTATATTATGGAATTAGTAAAAAAATTGAAACTGCTTTAAAATTCTTACTGAATAATGACTTTTCAAAAATGGAGCCTGGGAAACATGAAATAAATGGCGAAGAAATATACATGATGGTTTCAAATTATGATACAAAGACTATTGATCAAGGGATCTGGGAAGCACACAGAAAGTATATAGATATACAATATGTTTTTGAAGGCAGTGAGTATATTGGATATGCAAATATAAATAGTTTGAAGGTAACCCGGGAATATGATGAAAAAGGAGATTATTTGTTACTGGAAGGCAAAGGTGATTTATTGAAGGTAGAAAAAGGTACTTTCATGGTGCTTTTCCCGGAAGATGCACATATGCCGTGTATTGCTGTTGACAGACCAGGAAAAGTAAAAAAAATTGTTATTAAGGTAAAGGTGTAATTACAATATACATAATATATACTCATGAGTTAGTAGCTCATGAGTATATATTGGTTGCCTTTCATTTCGTCTTTTATGCATCTTTATATGTCCCTAACTCCAATCCCTTTTCAATAAAATACCTATACGTTTCATAATGTACAGTATTGGGAATTGAGTGGTCGCTGTGGAGAGAATAACCGTATTTTTCCATAACTACCGGTATTTTAGATTCCAATTCCTGTTTAATAAGTTCTTTATCATTTGTATACAATACCCTCACATCAATACCCCCCATAAAGGAAAGTATATCGCCGTACTCTTTATACAATTTCAGGAGGTCCATTCCCGACTTTATTTCAATTACCTGTAAGCAATCCATACCGGCTTCAATCAAGCCGGGCACAAGAGATTCAACCATACCGCATGAGTGGACTATTACAGGCAGGTTATGGGCATGGGCAAAGTCGAAAGTCCTCTTATGTCCCGGTTGTATTATTTCTTTGTACATGGCAGGAGAAAAAAAGGGTTTACCTTTAAAACCCATATCTTCATAATACCAAATACCATCAGGATAACCTTCTTCAGCAAATAATATTTCCTGAAGCTCGATAATCAGGCGGCTATATGTATCTACCATATCTATAACCCAATCCGGGTCGAGTGCCATTCCCATAAGCATATACTCGTGACCGCAAACGGGGTGCATCAACTCAAATACATTTGTCCCAGACCATACAAAAAAACGGTTTTTTTCTGCAGCATACTTCTTTGCTTTTCTGTATGCTTCAAAATTAATACGCCTTCGGTCTGGTTTTAATAACGGTTTTACATATTCTTCCCAGTCTTTTCTTTCTTTTACAAGAAAATCTACATGTTCAGGTGTGGAATCATGGAGTTTATGCCTGCGGAGGAGGGCACCGTTGCCATCCCGGACAAGAATGGTTTCTTCTGTTTCTTCTACAACTTCAGGCACAAAGTCCGGATTGGCCACCATGTTAAATGCCCAGCATTCATCCATATCAAACCCGAAATGGTCGGCAAAGCTTTCATTTTCCTTAAGAAACCCATCTGCAACCCATTTTTTGTGAGTATCACCCCAGAAATGCTCATAAAGACCAATACGGTCCACAGGTTTACGTTCCAATATATTGCGCATACGTTCAATACCTGTCATATTTTGCATAAGGTACACCCCCTAGAGTGTTAAACTTAAAATAAGTTTTCCTAATTTATTGCCATGCTTTATGTACTACCTTTAAATAAATATACATTTATATTATATGAAAAAAAGGAAACATTCAAGAAGAGATAGAAAAATATTGTATTCACTCCCCGCACATGCTATAATTATTGCAGACGTGCACGTGCACGGTACGTAAACCAAAAACACAAAATTATAAAAGTGAGGTGGAGTTACATGCTTAGTAAAATAATTAATATTACTGAGTATTCGGGAGAAAAACTAAAGTTTGTTGCCTATCCCATGGGAGGTATGGGAGCAGGCATGATCTGCTTGGAAGGTACAGGTACATTGTCTCATTTTTCATTAAGAAATAAACCTGATATACATAATGAACCAAATGTATTCTCTGCAATTTGTATAAAAGGTGAAAAAAATATTGCAAGGGTGCTGGAAGGTCCCGTACCCATGTACAAGATTTTCGGAAGAGGTAAAGGAATGGGAAATGGACTGCCAGGTAAAAATTATGGCTTACCGAGATTCAGGGAGAGTTCATTTAAAGCTATATTCCCTTTCGGCATAGTTACTTTGAAAGATGAAGAAATTCCTTTAGATGTCCAAATTACAGGGTGGAGTCCATTTATTCCAGGGGATGCGGACAATTCGAGCTTGCCTGTAGCAGGACTTGAGTTCAGGTTTAAAAATACTGCAAACGAAAAAATAGAATGCGTTTATTCATTTAATGCTTTTAATTTTATGAAAACAGGTGCAGGAAATGAACAAGTCCTAACAGTACCTAATGGTTTTATCCTTGATCAGCCGCCGGTTGAAGAAAAACCATGGGAACAGGGAGCTTTTTGCGCTGTAGTGGATGACCTCCAGGCCAGGGTTGATTGCTCATGGTTTAGGGGCTGGATGTTTGATACTCTGACAATACTCTGGAAGAACATAGAAGAAGGAGCAGCAATTGAGAAAAGTCTCCCAAAAGAAGAAAAGCCTAGCCCTGGCGCAAGTATTTTTGTGCCATTCCAACTTGGACCGGATGAAGAGAAAGTTATCAGGCTAAGGCTTTCATGGTATGTACCTGAAACCGACCTAAGATTTGGAAAAGATGAAGAAAAAAGCGAAAACTGCGGATGCGGCTATGGGTGCAAGGATAAAGCCGATACAAAAGAAAAGTATAAGCCATGGTATTCTAAAAGATTTAACAATGTAATGGAGGTTTCAGATTATTGGGGTAGTAATTATGAGCAACTATACCAAAAAACTATGGAATTTACCAGGTGTTTCTACGATACTACATTACCCGGTGAAGTAATTGAGGCTGTTGCTGCAAACCTTACTATATTGAAATCACCTACTGTTTTAAGGCAAACCGACGGAAGATTGTGGTGCTGGGAAGGCTGCTGTGATGAAACAGGATGTTGTTATGGTACATGCACCCATGTTTGGAACTATACCCAGGCATTGTGCCATCTGTTCCCTGGGCTGGAAAGAGGATTGAGACAGACTGAATTTTATGAATCCCAGGATGAAAAAGGCCACCAGCAGTTTAGAGCTTCCCTCCCCATACGACCGTCAAGCCATGATTTTCATGCAGCTGCTGATGGGCAGCTTGGAGGTATTATGAAGATTTACAGGGAATGGAGGATTAGCGGGGACACTCAATGGCTTAAGCAAATTTGGCCTAAGGTAAAGTTAAGTATTAACTATTGCATAGATACCTGGGACCCGAAAAAAGAAGGCATTCTTAAAGAACCGCACCACAACACATATGATATTGAGTTCTGGGGGCCTGACGGAATGTGTAATTCTTTCTATCTTGGAGCACTAAAAGCTGCCTCATTAATGGCAAAAGCTGTTGGAGATGACTATTCCCTATATGATGAGTTATACCTGAAATGTAAAGATTTTCTTGAAAATTCACTATTTAACGGTGAGTATTTTATTCAAAAGGTACAATGGGAAGGATTAAAAGCCAGGTTACCTTTAGAGGAAAGTAATACCGAAACCCGGGAGTTATTGATGAAGGAAGGACCAAAATACCAGTATGGAAACGGATGCCTTTCCGATGGAGTGATTGGTGCATGGATGGCGGAAATGTGTGGGATCGGTGAAATACTTGATTCAGATAAGGTAAAAAAGCATTTGATGAGTGTATACAAGTATAACCTTAAAAAGGATTTATCAACTCATGTTAATCCACAACGCCCCGGATATGCAGTTGGTAAAGAGGGCGGATTGCTGCTTTGTACATGGCCAAAAGGTGGAAAACCCTCACTGCCTTTCATATATAGTGATGAGGTCTGGACAGGTATTGAATACCAGGTGGCTTCCCATCTGATGAGCATGGGGTATGTTGATGAAGGGTTGGATATTGTCAGGACATGTAGGAAGCGTTATGATGGGAGTGTTAGGAACCCATTCAATGAATATGAATGCGGGCACTGGTATGCCAGGGCTATGGCATCTTATGCTTTATTACAGGGATTAACAGGCATCCGGTATGATGCTGTTGAAAAGGTATTCTACATTGGACCTCGGATTAAGGGTGATTTTAGAAGTTTCATATCAACTGAAACAGGATTTGGAACTGCAGGGGTAAAAGACGGAAAACCCTTTATTGAAGTTAAGAGTGGATGCATTGATGTACGGAAGGTTGTATTCGGGACTGGAAATATTGCATATAGGGGTGAAAATATAGAATAATGAGTGTAACAACGGAGGAAATTGCCCGAATTTGTGGTGTATCAAGAGGGACGGTCGACCGTGCATTGCACGGCCGGCCGGGCATTAACCCGGATACGCGTAAAAGGATTATTGAGACTGCACAAAAATTGGGATACCGTCCTAATTTCATAGCACGAAGCCTTGCAAAGGGTAGGACAATGACTTTAGGGGTTATTGTATTTGACTTATATAACAGGTTTTTTGCACAAATAGTAAATGCAATTGAATCTAAAGCGAGGGAAATGGGGTACTTTATTTATCTCACTCTTACAAATAAAGATTTGGAAATTGAGAAAAAATGTATAGAACATCTTACGGATAGAAAAGTAGACGGAATATTGCTTTGCTCTGTTAATAATAGTAAAGATTATGATAAGTACTTGAAATCTTTAAATATTCCTATTGTAACAGTTATCAATAAGATTTCAGAGAGTTTTCATTATATAAGCATTGATGACCGGATAGCGATGAAACAGGCTACCAGGCATGTAATCGACAAGGGTTACAAGAGGATAATATATTTAAGCCCTGCTTTGTCATATAGAGACAAAATGAATATTTATGCTGTTAACCAGAGGTTTATTGGCTTTACGGACGCAATCAATGAATATGCCTCTGGCATTGAAACTATAATTATTGACAACAAAAATTTTACTGATTTGTTTGACGGTATAAAGTTTACCGGCAGTAAGAAAACAGCTGTTATATGTACAAGTGATATCTTTGCTATTGAAGTTTTAAGTTATTTCAAAAGAAGAGGTATTAAAGTACCTGGGGATGCCGGTATAATGGGTTTTGACAATATTGATGTATTAAAATACATAGAACCTGCTTTGACAACAGTTTCATATCCTATGGATGATATAGGTATAAAGGCTGTAGAACTTCTTTTGAGGCTGGTGGAAGGTGAAAATGTGCATGAAGTACCTGTACTTGAACACCGGATAATAGATAGGATGTCTTTGTAAGTAAATTGTAAGTAAATTAAAAATTGAGGAATTCTAAAAAATCCTATTGACCAGGAATAATTTTCGTGCTATCATTTAAATTGTTGATAAAAATGAATAAAATCTTCAGGGCAGGGTGAAATTCCCGACCGGCGGTAATGCGGATGTAATATAGCCGTTAGCCCGCGAGCCAAGGCCGATCCGGTGAGATTCCGGAGCCGACAGTAAAGTCTGGATGGAAGAAGATTAATATTTGCTTTTTTTAAGAAGTTTTAAGAAAAAGTAAATTGAAAAGAAAAGGAAATAGAAGATATTCCCTGGAGATTTATTCAGGGAATTTTTTATTGCCGCGGGATAAGAGATTCCTTGAATATATAGAATATAAAAGTTATAAAAGTAAAATTATTTTGTGAGGAGTGTGTGTAAATATGAAATTCGATATTAACAAAATGGTAAGAATTGCTGCATTATCTGCTTTAGGAATTGTGCTTATGTTGGCTTTAAGGTTTCCGTTGATTCCTTCAGCGCCTTATTTAGAATACGATCCTGCTGATATTCCCATACTTATTGGAGGATTCATGTACGGACCTCTTGCAGGGCTTATAATAACTGTAATTGTTTCATTTATTCAGGCTGTATCAGTAAGTGCGGGAAGCGGTTGGATAGGCTTTGTTATGCACGTTATTGCTACAGGTACTCTGGTGTTGGTTTCGTCGCTTATATATAAAAAGGTACACACTTTTAAAGGAGCAATAATTTCCCTTGTTGCAGGTTCACTTGCCATGGTTTTGATAATGATACCTGCAAACCTGTATTTTACACCAAAGTTTGGTATACCCTATGAAGTTGTTAAAGCCGGGCTGGCAGTAACGGTAATACCCTTTAACATACTTAAATCTGTTATCAATTCATTGTTGACGATGTTGCTTTATAAGCCCTTGAGCAAAGCTTTTAAGAAAATCACATTATAATTTATAATTTACAAAATTAGACAGCTTTTTCTAGCGGTATTGCTTCTCTGTTCAGTGGGGGGTGAAGCCCCCCACTGACTCTTACTTAACAGAAGCAAACTTACTTTAAGAGGAAAATTTACTAACGTACTCCTGAGTTTTCATGCATCTGTTTGTAAATCTCATATTTTTCTTTTGCATCCTGTTCTGCAATTTCAAAGTATTTTTCAGCTATTTCAGGGAAGGTATTCTTTAGACTGGTATAGCGAGTTTCACTTTGGATGAAGTCCCTGAAAGAAGCTGTAGGTTCTTTCGAATCCAGGATGAAAGGGTTTTTGCCTTCTTTCTTAAGCATGGGGTTATACCTGTAAAGGTGCCAGTATCCGGCTTCTACTGCTCTCTTTTGCTGCAGGCTGCTGTTGCCCATACCACCTTTTATACCGTGGGCAATACAGGGAGCATAAGCAATTATTAGTGAAGGTCCGATATAGGCTTCAGCCTCCTTAATTGCCCTTATGGCCTGGTTCATATTTGCTCCCAGGGCAATCTGTGCCACGTATACATAACCATATGTCATTGCAATTCTACCTAAGTCCTTTTTCCTTATCTTTTTCCCTGATGCGGCAAATTTTGCGACGGCAGCAGTAGGTGTAGATTTAGATGACTGGCCGCCGGTATTGGAGTAAACTTCAGTATCGAATACCAGTATATTGATATCCTCCCCTGATGCAATTACATGATCAAGCCCGTGGAAGTCAATATCGTATGCCCATCCATCGCCTCCGAATATCCACTGGGATTTCTTAATTAAGAATTCTTTTTTATCAAGGATTTGGGCTACCAGGTTATTATTTGCATAATTTTCAAGTAAAGGTAATAGTTTTTCTGTAGTGGTTTTTGATTCTTCACCCTTATCCTTGTTTTCCAACCATTCATTAAGAGCTTCATTTAACTTGACATCTAAATTTGTTTTTATTAGTTCCTTTGCTAAATCGGCAATTTTAGACCTGATTTGTGATATACCGAGGTGCATACCATACCCATATTCCGCATTATCTTCAAACAATGAATTGGCCCATGCAGGTCCATGGCCCCTGTCATTTACCGTATATGGAGTAGACGGCGCCGAGCCGCCCCAGATGGAGGAACAGCCTGTAGCATTGGCAATGAGCATCCTGTCTCCGAAAAGCTGAGTAACAAGTTTAGCATAGGGTGTTTCACCGCAACCTGCGCAAGCGCCTGAGTACTCAAGCAACGGTTTTGAGAATTGGCTTCCTTTGAGTGTAAATTTATCCATCAGATTGTCTTTTATTTTAATATTATTCGCTGCAAAGTCGAAGTTTGCCTTTTGGACCGCAACCTGCTCTTCAAAGGGCTTCATAATTAATGCTTTATTCTTGGCAGGGCATACTTGGGCACAAACACCGCACCCCGTGCAGTCCAAAGGACTAATTTGAATCCGGTATTCCAGACCTTCAAGTCCCTTACCTATAGTGGGCTTGGTAATAAAGGTTTCAGGTGCTGCTGCCTTTTCTTCCTTATCCAACAGGTAAGGGCGAATAACGGCATGAGGACATACAAGCGAGCACTGATTGCACTGTATGCAGTTTTCTACCTGCCATTCAGGTACATCAATTGCAATACCTCGCTTCTCCCAAGCAGCAGTACCCTGTGGGAATGTACCGTCTTCAGCACCAATAAAGGCGCTTACAGGCAATAAATCACCTTGCTGGCGGTTTATTACATCAAGTATGTTCTTAATAAAATGTGGTCTGAATCCTTCAACTTTAACGTCTAATTCTGCTTCCTCATCAGATATAAGGTTTGATACATCCACTTTTATTAAAGCATCCAAGGCTTGGTCTACAGAATCCCAATTCATCTTAACGATTTTTTCTCCCTTGCTTCCATAAGTTTTTTGAATGGCATCTTTTAAATATTTTACTGCGTCTTCGACAGGAATAATATTAGCCAGCTTGAAGAATACAGTTTGCATTATCATATTTATTCTTCCGCCAAGTCCCAGCTTTGAAGCTATTTCGTAAGCATTGATTATATAGAAATTAATATTTTGTTCCTTTAGATGTTTTCTCATATTATAAGGAAGTTTTTCCTTCAATTCTTCAGGTGACCACTGGCAATTTAATACAAAAGTACCTCCCGGTTTCAATCCCTCAATGATATCAAATTGAATTACATAAGATTCTTTATGACAGGCTATAAAGTCTGCTTCTTCAATAAGATATGTGGATTTTATGGGTTTCTTGCCGAAACGTAAGTGTGATACGGTTACACCACCTGACTTTTTGGAATCATAAGAGAAGTATGCTTGTGCATATAAATCCGTGTTATCCCCGATAATCTTTATGGCATTTTTATTCGCTCCAACTGTTCCATCTGAACCAAAGCCCCAGAACTTACAGTTTATGGTGTCTTCAGGGGAGGTCTTAATTCTTTCTTTAATAGGAAGCGAGAGATGAGTAACGTCATCTACAATACCTATAGTAAAGCCATTCTTAGGCTGTTCTTCTTTTAGATTATCAAATACGGCCTTAATTTGTGAAGGTGTCGTATTTTTAGAACTTAAACCATACCTTCCTCCAACAATTAAAGGAGCATTATTCTTATTGTAGAATAATGTTCGCACATCTTGATATAAGGGTTCTCCTAATGCTCCGGGTTCCTTTGTCCTGTCTAATACAGAAATTCTCCTTACTGTTTTTGGTAAAACATTAAAGAAATACTTTTCTGAGAAGGGACGGTAGAGGTGTACTTTAATTAATCCCACCTTTTCTCCTTTTTGAGCAAGGTAGTCAATGGTTTCTTCTATAGTTTCGGTTACCGAACCCATTGCTACAATAACATGCTCTGCGTCTTCACAACCGTAATATACAAAAGGATGATATTCTCTTCCCGTAAGCTTGAATATCTCCTGCATATAAAACTCTACAATATCAGGTACGGCAAGGTAAAACCTGTTAGATGCTTCTCTTGCCTGGAAGAATATATCAGGGTTTTGAGCAGTACCTCTCGTTACAGGGTGTTCAGGGTTAAGTGCGTTTTTCCTGAACTTTTGAATAGCTTCATAATCTACCAGTTTTGCCAATTCATCATATTCTAATACTTCGATTTTTTGAACTTCATGAGATGTCCTGAAACCATCAAAAAAGTGCAGGAAAGGTACCCTTGATTTTATTGCAGCCAGGTGGGCAATTCCACCAAGGTCCATAACTTCCTGGACACTGCCCGATGCCAGCATGGCTACACCTGTTTGGCGGGTTGCCATAACATCCGAGTGGTCGCCAAAAATAGAAAGTGCATGGGTGGCAATTGTACGGGCACTCACATGGAAAACCCCCGGCAAAAGTTCACCTGCAATTTTATACATGTTGGGAATCATGAGCAGCAACCCCTGAGAAGCAGTAAACGTAGTTGCTAAAGCTCCTGCAGCAAGCGCACCGTGCATAGCACCTGCAGCTCCTGCTTCAGACTGCATTTCTGTAAGCTTTACAACCTGACCGAAAATATTTTTACGCCCCTGTGCACTCCATTCATCAACCAACTCAGCCATTGTTGATGAAGGAGTTATGGGATATATTGCCGCAACCTCTGTAAATGCATATGCCACATGTGCAGCAGCTGTGTTACCATCCATAGTCTTCATTATTTTCCTCATATGTATTTTTCCCCTTTCATTATCATAAATAATTTATACCTCACTGTACAATTAAGTAAACACAATTTTATCCAGCTTTTCATGCAACGTACGGATCTTACGTATTATATTTAAAAAAACATATATATCTTAAGTTTTTCCTATTTAAGAATTGTGACTGTAATGTTAATGTTTTTTTGTATTTGATAATTTTATTGTTCTGTATTTTGTTACTGAATTAGATATGTGTAAGAAAGGACAGTTATGTATGCTAATTTACAGAAGTAAATATAATTTTTTAAATTTGAAAAGAATCATTGACAGGCTGGTGTATCATGACGATGCTGACTTGATAAACAGCCTTAGTAGAAAGAGCCAGGATTTTTTTATCTTACAGGCTATTGTGGGTTCAATATTTATGGTTTTAACAGGTGGAGTTGTATTGTCCGGATTTGCTGTGTATCTTGGCGCATCTGATGAGACAGTAGGTTATATTCCTTTAATTTCCAGCATTAGTGGTATATTTCTTGTATTTTCGGGACTTTTTCTTGAGAGATTTAAGAATATTAAGAAGTTAGTAATTTGTTTAAATTCAATTGCTAAGCCTTTATTAGTTTCAATAATATTAGTGCCTTTATTGATACCGGAAAAATTAAAAGTACTTGTTTTATTTATAATTCTTATTATAGGGTATTCTATTAATATGTTAATGTCATTAGCTATTAATAGTTGGTTTGTAAATGTTATACCATTAAATATAAGAGGACGTTATTTTGCCATTCGTCAGGTATTTGCCGTAATAATATCTGCACTTGTACCGTTAATAAGTGGTATTATTCTAGATATTACAGGTAAAAGCTATAAAGGTTTTGCTATTCTTTATGCTACAGCTTTGGTTTTTATTATTGCAGAGAATATTGCTTTCTGGAATATAGAAGATAGTTATATTGAGAATAGTGACAGAGAGAAGTTTAATATTGCCGACGTATTCCGAATGCCTTTAAAAAACAAAGAGTTTATGGGATTTACATATAAAATGATATTTTTCTATATGGTGCTATATATTTCAGCATCATTTTCTCAGGTTTATATGATACGTTACTTGAGATTATCGTATACATTTATAAGTACAATGTCAACAATTAATGCTCTTATTCAGATTTTTATACTCCCATGGTGGGGTAAAATCTGTGATCAACGTGGAAATGAATTTGCCTTGAGGATATCAATCTGGTTTTTTGCAGGAGATATTGCAATGTGGGCATTAGTATCACGAAGTAGTATGTTTGTTTTTATCCCTATGGCATATATATTTGGAGCTTTTTCGAATTCCGGATTTGCGGTAGCAAATTTTAATAGGAAATACAGTGTAATCCCTGAAAAATGTAGAACATTTTATGACGGGTTTTATACTACGGCTATAGGCTTAACATTGTTGATTGCCCCTTTTATTGGTGGAAGAATAAAATCTTTTCTCGCCGGAGCAAGTTTTGTACAGGGAAATATAGATTTTGGTGAGTTTAGAATACTTTATGCCCTGTCAGTTCTTGGAATTGTAAGTCTACAGGTTTTTGACCTATTAAAAGATAGAAAGGGGAAGGGAAAATTCAATGGTATTAATCAAACTTCCTAAACATTATGGTTATTACTAATTTCTTCCCATTTCCCTTGTTCTATAAAGGCTTTTGCCCGCGCTTCTGAGGAAAATGTTTCGGGATAACCCTGTTACCACAGTTAGTCATAGCCATAAGCCTTTCTTAAGAATATTGAAAAAATATAGTGCAATACACTTTTCAATGCGTTATAATATAGGATAAGTATAAGATAGGAAATTAGAAGTACAAGGATGATCGAGAGATACACAGATAATATGGAGCTCATAATGAAAAGAAGAGATGATTTTTATAAAACACTCAGGCACATAAGACCTGAAAGATTGATAATTGACTTAGGAGGAAATCCCCTCTCAAGTATGGAAGGACGCAGCATGTATAAGCTGCTTGAATTCCTGGGATACGAACAGGATAAGGATAACATAGATATTCTGCCATTTGGCAAAGTCCGTAAACTGGATGAGAGATTGCTTGAGTATTTTGATATTGATACGAGGTCTGTAGGTGCCATATTACACCCCAAAAAGTCATTATATAGGAAAGTATCTGATAATGAGTATGTGGATGAATGGGGGATTAGACGCAAATATACAGGCATGTACTGGGATATTGTGGATTATCCCTTGAAAGGTGCTTCCCTGGAGGATCTGGAATTATTTGAGTGGCCTGACCCTGAATCTATTGATATAAGTGAATTAGAGAATTACACCAGAGAAGCTGAAAGGTTATATAAAGAAACCGACTATATTATATGTGCTGAACACCCTGTTTACGGCATATTTGAATTGGGATGTTGGATGTGCGGTTTCGATGATTTTCTTTTAAAAATGGCTATAGATCAGGACTTTGTTAAAAGGTTCTTTGAAATTGTTTTAAACTATCAAAAAAAAATAATTGAATTGTATTACGGAGCATTAGGCAAATATATCCATTACACTTCCAGCGGAGATGATTTTGCCACCCAGAATGGATTGTTCATATCTCCCGACATGTTTAGAGAGTTAATTAAACCATATTTCAAAGAAAGAATAAGATATACAAAAACGTTTACAGATGCGGCATACCTTCACCATTCATGCGGCAGCGTTTTCCCATTGATAGATGACCTGATTGATTGTGGCGTAGATATACTAAATCCCATCCAACCCAAAGCAAGGGGTATGGACCCTAAACTCCTTAAAGACACTTACGGGGATAGAATAATCTTTCATGGAGGCATAGATACCCAGGACATTTTGCCCTACGGTACAAAAGAAAGTATAGAAGAGGAAGTTGAGAAAGTTATAAAAATCCTAAATAAAAATGGGGGCTATATTTTTGCTACTGCCCATAATATTCAGGAAGATGTACCGTGCCAGAATATTGTTTATATGTTTGAAGCAGCTAAAAAATTTGGAAGGGGTTAGGTTAAGGTTAAATATAATTTGCTTGGTAACAATGGAGTGCAAAGTATCTCCTATTTAAATTAATTGTGCTTTCGATTTCCTGCTATTTCCCATGTTCAATAAAGGCTTTTGCCGGTTCTTTATGTACTTGTTTTATCTATATTAAGAGTTAAATCAAAATGTTATTGATATTGTATTGTATATGGTGTTTACTTTGAGATATAATATTATTATGTAAAACCTAAAACCGTTGGCAGTTTTTGCTTTATACGAGCAGAGTGTGTTAGTTATTTAGGAGTAGTCATATGTTTAAGAAGAAAATACTCGTCATAGAAGATAGTGAATTAATATCAAACATGATAGCAGATATCCTAAGAGCAGAAAATTATGATGTTATTATAGCAAACAGTGGGGAGGAAGGACTGCTTAAGGTTGCCCAGGAAAAGCCTGATCTTGTATTACTTGATGTGATCTTGCCGGAAATGAATGGTTTCGAGGTTTGCAAGATATTAAGGGAGGATGAGGGTAATAACCTTATGCCCATTATTATTCTAACATCTCAGGTTAATGAAGATGATAAACTTAAGAGCTTGGAACTTGGCGCCGATGATTATATTATTAAACCTTTTAATCCCAGAGAACTTATAAGCAGGGTCAGAAACACCCTTATAAGAATAGAAAGGAACAGATATGTTAATCCACTTACAGGTTTGCCGGGAAATATTGAAATCCAAATGGAAATAAATCACAGAATTGCAACAAATAAAGTATTTTCATTTATTTATGCTGATTTGGACAATTTCAAGGCTTATAATGATGTATATGGATTTGCAAGTGGTGATAGGGCTATAAAACTTACAGCTGACATTATATGTGATAATGTACACATGCATGGTACATCCGGTGATTTTATAGGGCATATAGGTGGAGATGATTTTATTGTTATAACAATACCGGAATGCGTGGATAATGTTTGTAATGGTATTATCAATGATTTTGATACCAAGATAAAAAGTTTATATAGTAAAAGGGATATTGAAAATGGTTATAT
Organism: Bacillota bacterium; assembly: GCA_013314855.1. Classification (NCBI taxonomy): domain Bacteria; kingdom Bacillati; phylum Bacillota; species Bacillota bacterium. Next base: position 33,154 of record JABUEW010000028.1, read on the forward strand.
AACCACAACTGATAGAAGAGGAAATATTAATAAATTCCCTATAATGTCTATTTCAATGGCTGTTGTTTCAAATGAATACAGGAAATTTGTCACATATGCACATGTATCGGAAGTTGCTGCTGAGGTTAAGAAGTTTGTAAAATCAATACCCGGAAGTGCCTATTTTAAGGATAGGCGAAAAGATTGAGAGGGTTAAAAAGCAAATCCGCCGGAAAATAAATCCAGCGGATTTGCTTTTCAAGATTCTTAAAAGAAGCCTCAAGAGCAGATTCTTGCTTCCTTAAAAACAAGCTCCTACTCATCCAGTGCATTTGCAGGAAGTCCCATGGGCAATGGTGACGGACGTTGGCAGGTGCTGGCAACTTCATAGTGTTTACCATTATTTGATGTATCAAGGAATCCCAGCATTACATCCAATACATGATATGCCATATCTCCATTTGCTCTATGAGACCGGCCGCTGATTAATGCATAGGCCATATCTGCAAGCCCGATACCTCTGCTGTTTTCAGCGAAACCGTGAGTTAAAGGCACTTCACTCCATTGAGAAGCATCTTTTCTTTTTACATAAACCGGCCCGCCGAAAGTATTGGGATCAGGTACACTAAGGGAACCTTCAGTGCCATATATCTCTATTCTGGGAAGCTGTGCCGCCCATACATCAAAACTTGTAATTATTGTACCTATGGATCCGTTTTCGAAATCAATGACTCCGGCAATATGGGTAGGAGTATCAACAGTAATTTTGGTGCCGTATTTTGGTTTGCTTGTTATTGTCCTCTCAGGGAATGTAATTCTTGCTGAACCTGTTATCCTTCGTATTGGACCAATAAGGTTTATTAATGCTGTGAGGTAATAGGGACCCATATCCAACATGGGGCCTCCTCCAACCTTGTAATAGAATTCCGGGTCGGGATGCCAGCTTTCATGTCCATGGCACATCATAAAAGCAGTTGCCCCTATGGGTTCACCAATCCATCCGTCATCTATGAGTTTGCGACAGGTTTGAATCCCGCCTCCCATAAAAGTATCGGGAGCACACCCTACAAGGAGTCCTTTGGATTTGGCTGTTTTTAATATTTTTTGACCGTCTTCTCTTGTAATTGCCAGGGGTTTTTCACTATAAACGCTCTTACCGGCTTCTAACGCTGCAAGGCTGACTTCTGCATGAGCTTTGGGGATAGTGAGGTTTAGTACTATTTGAATATCGGGATCCGATAGCAGTTCTTCCACTGTACATGCTTTGGGAATGCCAAACTCTTCTGCCTTAGCTTTTGCCCTTTCAATATAAAGATCGGAACATGCAACGATGTCAAGGACTTCAAGCAGTTTGCCGTTCTTAAAATATATACCGCTTATATTCCCGCAACCGATGACACCAACTTTAACTTTTTTCATAATTGATTTCTCCTTTCACGTTTATTTTTATTGAAGCAGCGGCACGTAAAATGTCCCTATGCCTCTCCAGGACAACTCCAGTACCACTTCAGTACCACTAAAACATTTTCTTGTCGCTTTCAAATTCTCTTGCATCAAGGCCTAATCTTAATGCAACATCTTTGCCTTCTGCAGCCCATAAGAATCCTCTTCGCATTATTTCAAGGGCTTCTTTTATATTGAAAACATCTGCATGATGACCCAGGGAGCTGTAAAATACTCGGCCATGTCCCCATCTCTTTGTCCATACTACGGGGACATCCACATATCCATTGGAAGCATGATACCAGTTGACTACAGGAAAACGTGTGGTTGCCAGTACTTCAATGGCAGGGTCTACATGTACGTAATACTGCTCACTTTTTACCTTAAAGTCTTCAATTCCTTCTACAATAGGGCTTGAACCTCTTTTAATATTTACCATATATTCCACGCCGTCTCCGCCGGGATGGGAGACCCATTGTCCACCTGTCATAAACTGCCATTCAACGCTTTCGCGGAAAGCGTCGCACATTCCTCCATGACATCCAGCTAATCCTACTCCTGAGGCTACGGCTTCCATAACCGGTTTAACTTGTTCTCCGGTTATTTTCCCCATGGTCCACTCTGGAATTATTAAATGTAGGGATTTTAACTTTTCTACATCCAGGAATGCATCCAAAGTATCAGAAACTTCCACTTCAAAGTCACATTCTTCAAGAGTCCTCTTAAATATGTGTGCTACCTGTTCCGGTTCGTGACCAAGCCAACCACCCCAGACAATTAAAGCTTTTCTTTTCATTATTTATTCACCTGCCTACTTATTATTTATATTTATTTTATATTTACTTTAGGAAGAAAATTAAATTGGAACAAATATTGTTAATATCTTGTTTACTAAAGGACTTCAAGTCCTTGATTTATACCAGGTTATGATTGGTTGATTTTCTAACCACCAATTCGGGCTGTATAAATATTTCAAAATTATCCTTTTCATTTCTAACGTATTTAATAAATTCACCGGCACATTTATAACCCAGCTCATAAAAGGGGATACGTACTGTAGTAAGCTGCGGTGTAACGAGAGTTGCTATATCCGAATCATCGTAACCCACGATAGAAATTTCTTCCGGTATTTTAGTGCCATTTTCCAACAGCCCTTGAAGGAGGCCTGCAGCCATCCTGTCATTAGAGACAAAGACCGAAGAAGGTATCTTTTTAAGGGACAGTATTTTTTTTGACGCATAATATCCGCTTTTTCTTCCATAGTTGCCTTCAAAGAGCATTTCATTGTCAAAAGGGATATTGTATGTCTCTAGAGCTTTTTTATAGCCTTTAAGCCTGTCTATACTATTTATATAATACATTGGGCCGTTTAAAAAAGCAATTTCTCTATGTCCCAGGTCGATAAGGTGTTTTACCGCTTCAAAACTTCCTTTTACATTATCTGCATCTACGAAACTTATACCGGAGTTTTCTATGTAGTTATTTATAAGACAAAATTTATAACCCTCTTCTTTCAATTTTTTAAGCGAGGGATCATTGGCAAATGTCCCCAATAATATACAACCGTCTACTTTGTTTCCCCTGAAATACTTTACATAATCACCACCTGATATACTATACTTTCCATTATTTCTTGCATGACTGTGTACAGTATCAATGTCATGATAAAATAAAAGAAGATTATAGCCGTTTTTTGTAAGGGCATCGCCAATTCCGCTTAAAAGCTCTGCAAAGTAGTATACAGATAGCATATGGACATTTTGAATTCTTGGAATTACAACCCCTATATTTCCGCTTACCCCTTTTATAAAATTAGTTGCTATAATATTAGGATGATAGTCCAATTCCTTTGCGGCTTTTAAAACTCTGTCACGGGTAGCAGGAGATACTGAATTAGGGTTATTAAAAACCCTTGAAACTGTAGCACCTGACACACCCGCCTTTTTGGCCACATCATTTCTTGTCGCTACAACAATTACCTCCTTTCTCTAATGTTCCTTAATTTTGTACACGTGTACATTATAACTTAAAAAAATATTAAAGTCAATCAAATTTAACAATTTGACTAAAACTAAAGAAGTTTTACTAGATGCAGTTCTTAAAAACTAACTCTTGGAGTGCTTCTTTCAGCTTCGTCGGTCTTAAAGAAAGGCTCTTCTTTAAAACCAAACATTGATGCAATTATGTTAGTTGGAAACATTTGCACCGCATTGTTATATGTTAAGACAACATCATTATAAAATTGCCTTGCATAGCTTATCTTATCCTCTGTCTTTGAAAGCTCCTGCTGCAAGTGAGAAAAGTTTTCATTGGCCTTCAAATCAGGGTAGGCTTCAGATAATGCAAAAAGCCTACCTAATACTTGAGAAAGCTGGCCGTTGGCATTCATCATATCTTCCGGCGTTTTTGCCGAGAGGTATTTTGTCCTTGCAGAGACAACAGCTTCCAAAGTTTCTTTTTCATGACCTGCATAACCCTTTACAGTCTCTACAAGATTCGGAATAAGGTCAAACCTTCTCTTTAGTTGTACATCAATTTGGCTCCATGAATTCTTTACCCTGTTCCTTTTAATCACCAGGCCGTTGTACATAGATATTACAATTAATACCAAAACTACAATTACTATAAAAGCAATAATCCATACCATAAAAAACCCTCCAGTTAAAATATTTGCTAAAAATACACTTAAAAATACACTTAAAAATATATATTTACTTAATCCTGTCTCAAGCATCGCTTTTCGCGTCATCCGTGGTGCTCCAATATTTTCTTCACTTAAATTAAATACACCCAATATAGGAAATTAAAAAGCACCGCCACCGCTGCCACCACCACCTCCTCCTGAACTACCTCCGCTAAAGCCACCACCTTTTCCTGAAAGTGACGAATTCTTTGAATTAGCTATAGCAGTAGCTGTTGTAACCGCACTTTCAACTGTGCGTATGGTATCGTTAAATGTCCTTTCAAAGTTGCTAAAATACCCGTAAGACATCCCGTAGAGGAATGTAAGCTGGGGATTATTTAAATCAGTATCTTTAAAAACCAGTGGAAGTTGCTTTATTACTTCTTTTGCTACACCTAGAGATATTGCATAGACCAGGTAATGCTCCCATAGGATAATGGACTGGATTTCAGCCTCTCTTAAGCGGCTGAAGTCTTTTAAGAATTTTCTGAAAGCCTTCCACTTTGCATATTGTTCATTGCCATAGGAAGAACGTCTCTTAATTCTAGCAGAAAAAATTAGCATAATAATACCCAGGAATAGCAGTATAACGCCATAAGCTGTGTAGAAAGCTGCAGGTAATGCAATACCTGCAGCTATATAAAATATTGCCGACAGTATACCTATAATTTGGCCTTTCTTTGCAGAATTGTCAAAAAAATTATTTTTTTTGGCTTCCATTTCCGCTTTCTCACACCAGAGGTCATAGCTCCCTTTAAAGTCCAATGCAGTCTTGTTCTTCTTTGCATAATCTTTAATATCGTTTAATAATACATCATGTCCATTGCCGATTTCATTAATAAACCAGTTTATCAGAAAAGATTCATGAGATTTTAAGTCTGTTAAGGGTTTTTCATTATTTAATGAAATCATATACTCTGATACTTTTTTAGTTCCGAAAAGGGACTTTTTGTCCACATCAACTTTTTCAAGCAAAAGATATCTTTTCCTGACAAGGTCCATAAGGGTAGCCATTATATCCCTAGGATGTACACTACCCATACTCATGAGCACGCTCATTTCCGCAGGAGTGTATTCTCCGGGCAATTCTCTGTAATATTGACCAAAAAAGCTGTGCTTAAATTCTCTATCATATTTTAAATAGATATATATTATTATAGCAAACCATAGGGGCAGTAAAATTCCAAATAATATGTTTCCTATAAGGGAGAGCCTTTTTCGCCTTTCCTCTTGCTGTTTTAAAAACTCCCTGGCCTTTTCTCTTTCAATATTTGCTTCTTCGGCAAGTTTTTCTTCATATTTAAGAATATCCGATAAAGCATCTTTGGAAACTATATTCTTTGAATTGGGGACAAGTTTGTTAGGAAAGAGCACTCTCGTTTCGACAAAGGTTCCGGGCGACACTGCAGGTACTTTGAATTCAGCTGTCTTTGCATCAATTATTTCTGATTCTCCGGTTAAAGGGCCATGACCAAAAATGTTAATTTCTTCTTTTGTTGCACCCTCAGGTATTGTCACTTTTATATAGACATTATTAATAGGTACTTCCCAGCCGGTACCAATCATTTTTCTGTTAAACTCGGCAATGTCATTGTATCTTGTTACTGCATCCAGCAACTTGTACCTGTAAACAAAGGTTTTTTCTTCATCTTGTGAAGGCTCATATACCTTAAACATTGCCGTATTATTGGACAAATTAAAGGTATAAGTACCCCTTGCCCCGGAATTATTTTCTTCGGCTTTTACTTCGGTACCTTTTCGATTTATAAACACTTGCGGTTTCTCTATACCATTAGTCCCTGATAAATCAATATTAAGAGTTACACCATTAAATTTACCTGAGAAATTATAGGTTATGTGTTCTTCAACACTGGCAGAACCATCACTGCTAATATATACTAATATATTATACTTTGAAATGTAATATTCCCTGTCGCTGTCAGCCATTACAACAGTGGCAAATACAGGCATTACTGCAATAGTGGCAAAGGCAGATATAATCATCAGAACAACAATAATAGCAAATAAAAAAATTGCTGCAGCTTGTTTTTTTCTTCCCAGCATATAATAGGACCCCTACTTTCAAATTTAATGTATTTCTAATTTAACTTATTGTGCCATTTCATTATATTGTGCCATTTCATTATGAAATAATATTTAGCGATAGTTCTTAAATAAAACCAACACAATAAATTATATTTATTAAGCTATTATATCACACAGATTAATATGTAAATACATAAAAAAATTAAACATTAAAAGTAGGGAAGAAATACATCCTTTCCTACTCACTTTCAGTAGGATTTTCTAATTCATAAGAGTTAAAAACCGGATTTTTCTGAATATTTACTACCGGATCTATATGGACAAGGACCTCGAAAACATCCTTTATATCTTCCAGTAACTTTTCTTTTGTCAGCATCGCAATATTATGACCTTCTTCTACTGTTATACCCGGATCTACCCCAATTCCCATATCTACAAAAAGATGCTGTCCCATATATCTGGCTTTAATCCATGAAATAGAGATTACTCCATCTATACCCATTACTGATTCCTTTATACTGTTAATCTTTTCGCTACTTGGAGAAGAATCCATAAGACCTTTAATAGAATGCTTCAAAATATCAAATGCTACCTTAAAGATCAAGCAAGCAACAATGGCTCCGGCTAACGGGTCCAGGTATTCAAGAAAGTAAATATTAAAATAATTTCCAATAATACTTCCCAAAATACCAAAAAATGTACCTATGGAAGAATATGCATCTGAACGGTGGTCCCAGGCATTCGCCATAATTGATACACTGTTGATTTTTTTACCTTCACTATAAGTAATTCTGAACATTGCTTCCTTAACAACAATTGATATAACAGCAGCTACAATAGTAATGAAAGATGGAGTTGCAAAAGAATGATTAATTATTGATTCTATAATTCCCTTTACAATGGCAAAAGCAGCAAATATCAATGTAACACCCACAAACGCTGCGGCAATAGGCTCAATTTTACCGTGGCCGTAGGGATGCTCTTTGTCGACAGGTTTTTTAGCAATTTTAATGCCTATAAGCACCACAAGAGTTGCAACTACATCTGAACCGGAATGAAGGGCATCTGATACCATTGCTTTACTACCGCCGGTTAATCCTGCAAACAGTTTAAATAAGCTAAGGATTACATTACCGACAACACATGCGGTTGTTATTCTTTCTCCTTTTTTGTAATTTGTTTCCTGCATATAACCCATATGATTTACCTCCATTTTCTGTGCCATAGAGAAAAAAATACCTGTGGCACCGTAATTTACTTAAACTACAGTCCCACAGGTATTTTTACCTGCTGCCGGAAATACCAGCCCAGCCCCACGCATCGCTGATGCATCGCCTGCTCCGTATGATATTATAATTGTTTAAATTTAATATACTATAATTAATATACTATAATATATGCATAATTGTCAAGAAAATTCCCTTTTTTACAGAGCTGAAGCATGAAAATTTTATTCTTATCCATTAATAGTGGCTGCGTTAGTAATTTTATCCAATTATATAATAATATTACATAAATTTAACCATACGTTTAAGTCATCGGATAACACTATAACC
>JABUEW010000029.1 GCA_013314855.1 Bacillota bacterium
CCTTAATTGCACCTGATAAAATACTGTAATGATTTTGTACCAGCTATTTTCCATGCTGGAATATGTCACTGAAGATTAAATTGTCTTAAAATATTGCTTTTACTGAAAATTATTCTGTCCTATAACACTAATTGTCTGTCAGTCGTAAGTTTTTATCGTACCTATAAGGAATTGAAACCGTGTGTTTATTCGTGGCTGCGGGAGGGCGTACCAGTGTTTTTATCGTACCTATAAGGAATTGAAACTCACAATGGCGAAATTCGGCTGTGAAGGAAATGCTATCGTTTTTATCGTACCTATAAGGAATTGAAACTATCCAAGAGCGTTCAGTTTGTCTATGATTTCGCCGTGTTTTTATCGTACATATAAGGAATTGAAACTTGCCTCATCAATGAATAAGAATGCTCCAAAAGATAATGGTTTTTATCGTACCTATAAGGAATTGAAACTACACTTAACATTGAGCCATTTACATTTGAGATAGAAGTTTTTATCGTACCTATAAGGAATTGAAACATCGTGCGCCCAAAAAGGTGAACGGAAAATTCAACAAAGTTTTTATCGTACCTATAAGGAATTGAAACCTATTTCCACATATCTCTTTTCAATCAATTTCTCCAGTTTTTATCGTACCTATAAGGAATTGAAACAATATTAACTGTGTGCCTTCTTCTCCTATTTCGTATGTGTTTTTATCGTACCTATAAGGAATTGAAACCGTTTAAAAGTTATAAAATCCAATAGTAGCCCTCCAGTTTTTATCGTACCTATAAGGAATTGAAACAATATTAACTGTGTGCCTTCTTCTCCTATTTCGTATGTGTTTTTATCGTACCTATAAGGAATTGAAACTTCTTTTAGTATTTTATTGAATTCTTCATATGAAATAGTTTTTATCGTACCTGTAAGGAATTGAAACTTATCTATATTTCATTTTCCCATAATTTCAGTACAGGGTTTTTATCGTACCTATAAGGAATTGAAACTAATCTGCCGCTTTTTGGTATGACGTTTTTTGATTTATGTTTTTATCGTACCTATAAGGAATTGAAACATTCATCTTGAGTATAAGCCTTAAGTAAATTCTTTACGTTTTTATCGTACCTATAAGGAATTGAAACTAAAAAAACCATATTTTCTAAACTCTATTTCTCTTCGTTTTTATCGTACCTATAAGGAATTGAAACAACAATTCCTCTAACTTTCTTTTCTTAACTTCCATTTCGTTTTTATCGTACCTATAAGGAATTGAAACATTCATCTATCATTATAGGCCCTGCCCTCCACTTTCCGTTTTTATCGTACCTATAAGGAATTGAAACTACTGTTTAGTCTATCTAAAACGTCAATAACTTCAAGTTTTTATCGTACCTATAAGGAATTGAAACGAGAATACAGGAAAAGATATGGAGATAAGATATATAGTTTTTATCGTACCTATAAGGAATTGAAACCTACTACCTGGATTAAATCTATCACTAACAAACTGCCGTTTTTATCGTACCTATAAGGAATTGAAACTCTATAAAGTATTTACTGAAGGTTATAGGAGAGTTAGCGTTTTTATCGTACCTATAAGGAATTGAAACTACTAGAAGAGAAATAGAGTTTAGAAAATATGGTTTTTGTTTTTATCGTACCTATAAGGAATTGAAACAGATAAAAGTTATATTTTATATTATTATTTTATATATATGTTTTTATCGTACCTATAAGGAATTGAAACACGGAATATTTTTTGGAATAAAATTGTTGACTTATGGTTTTTATCGTACCTATAAGGAATTGAAACTCCCTGCTGCATTTGTGATTTGTTTTTCCCGATTAACGTTTTTATCGTACCTATAAGGAATTGAAACTTTTCCCATTCCTCCAAATTGTATATCCATCCATAGTTTTTATCGTACCTATAAGGAATTGAAACAGTTCAACACATCCGTTTTCGTGCAATTTCCCGTATTGGTTTTTATCGTACCTATAAGGAATTGAAACGTATTTGCCCTGTAGTCCTTGCGGTTCTAGCTTTTTCGTTTTTATCGTACCTATAAGGAATTGAAACATGCTCCTGGCAATGTATTATCATAATTTTCTTTTTCCGTTTTTATCGTACCTATAAGGAATTGAAACTGTCCTTTGGACTTACGGCTTCAATGCCAAACCATTCGTTTTTATCGTACCTATAAGGAATTGAAACTTGGTTTATCCCCGCCTTCAATCGGGCCCATATTCAGTTTTTATCGTACCTATAAGGAATTGAAACATAAAGTTACTCTATAAAGATATAAAAGAGAATATAGTTTTTATCGTACCTATAAGGAATTGAAACTTTCCAATTGATGTTTGGATTGCAGTAATAGCTAGTTTGTTTTTATCGTACCTATAAGGAATTGAAACTACGGAATATATGGATATTTTGGATTGCCAGGGTCAGGAAGTTTTTATCGTACCTATAAGGAATTGAAACTTTAAGATATTCATTGGTATTTTCACTGGTGACTGGGTTTTTATCGTACCTATAAGGAATTGAAACGTTCTCCTACCGAACTAGGCCCAGGCCGTGATGCCGAGTTTTTATCGTACCTATAAGGAATTGAAACTACTTCGCTGTCAACTCTTTGTGAAGCTGTAATGTGTTTTTATCGTACCTATAAGGAATTGAAACAAAGCATCGGGTCTATTTCAACAACAAGAATGCCGGTTTTTATCGTACCTATAAGGAATTGAAACGTGGCAAAGTGCCTTTTGGATATCGGTTGAAAAATAGGTTTTTATCGTACCTATAAGGAATTGAAACTTTCATCATCCCTCGCTTTACCCATTACAATTTTTCCATTTTTATCGTACCTATAAGGAATTGAAACTTGGCAAAATTGAGAGCGGCCAATTTGATGGCTGTCGTTTTTATCGTACCTATAAGGAATTGAAACGAAGGAGGTAGAATCGTGTTGAGCGAATATAGAGTAGTTTTTATCGTACCTATAAGGAATTGAAACGCACATACAAGCATATCCTCTGCATGTATGCGTATTGTTTTTATCGTACCTATAAGGAATTGAAACTTCATCCAGACGATAAAGACGCAGAATCAACAAAAGGTTTTTATCGTACCTATAAGGAATTGAAACTGAGAAACATAATAATAAGTATTCGGCTCAACTGGCACGTTTTTATCGTACCTATAAGGAATTGAAACATGCAGTAGTCAGATAGCTTGCAAAATACAGCGACAGTTTTTATCGTACCTATAAGGAATTGAAACAGGCCAATTGTGTAGCAAGTTTCTCCTGCATCATCTGGGTTTTTATCGTACCTATAAGGAATTGAAACTCTCGTTCATACGCTTTTAACCTCCTTCAACGGACACCGTTTTTATCGTACTTATAAGGAATTGAAACCCAAGACATATAAATTTGTCTGGCAAAGAACAAATACGTTTTTATCGTACCTATAAGGAATTGAAACTGTCCTCGAAGTATATTTCTGTATCGTTTACACTTTGTTTTTATCGTACCTATAAGGAATTGAAACTCTCAAAGTGTGAACAGTCTTACATGTTTTCAGTCTTAGTTTTTATCGTACCTATAAGGAATTGAAACATACCAGCTTGAATACCGAGCCAAATCCATTTGCCCAGTTTTTATCGTACCTATAAGGAATTGAAACCTATATAATTATACTGCTGTCAACTAAAACTAATTGTTTTTATCGTACCTATAAGGAATTGAAACAAGAAGGGGCTCTTAAATATGGAGGAGCAACAAAATTGTTTTTATCGTACCTATAAGGAATTGAAACGCACCTGGAAGATTACAACTGCTGCTGTCAGGTCGTTTTTATCGTACCTATAAGGAATTGAAACTTAATTATATTATATTAATATTTTACTGTAATAAGTGTTTTTATCGTACCTATAAGGAATTGAAACCTGTATTAGTCATGCTCGCCACGTTATCCCCGACATTAGTTTTTATCGTACCTATAAGGAATTGAAACTCCCCTGTTGTTGTACCCCCTGTTGTACCTCTTGTTGTGTTTTTATCGTACCTATAAGGAATTGAAACCTTGATTGTATTTTAGCATTGCATTGCTTTTTTGTCAGTTTTTATCGTACCTATAAGGAATTGAAACATTAGATTGCACTGTATAACCTCTTGTCCTTCGTCCAGTTTTTATCGTACCTATAAGGAATTGAAACCTGCCCGTATTGTGCTGTTGGCAGCCAATACAACTATGGTTTTTATCGTACCTATAAGGAATTGAAACTAGACAAACATGCAACACAAGTTGCACCATCAAACAGATGAAAACGAGTTGATTTTGCGGTATAATACTGGTACGGTGGAGAAGATCGAGTCTTCTTGGTGCTTTAAGCCCGTGAACTAGACTGATTTCAGCTTCCTGCTTGTACCACAAATTGTTGCCATCTTAAAAGATGAGCACGCAGGGTAGATTAATAATGTTCGGGAAGCTGCGCCGAATATTACAGCCATAGAGGTGTTGTAGGGATGGAAGTAATATACGAGCGTTGTTGTGGGTTGGATGTCCATAAGGACAAAATAGTTGCCTGTATCAGGTCCGGCAATAGGAAGGAAACAAGGACATTTGGCACGGTAACAGAGGATTTGCTATTACTTATTGACTGGATTAAGAGCGAGGGGTGCCAGATGGTGGCTATGGAAAGCACTGGGTCGTATTGGAAGCCTGTATACAACCTATTGGAAATGGAGGGGATACCGGCAATGGTAGTCAATGCTCAGCATATCAAGGCGGTGCCTGGGCGTAAGACCGACGTGACTGACTCGGAATGGATTGCAGACTTACTAAAGCACGGACTGTTGAAGGGGAGCTATATTCCAAGTCGTGATCAGAGGGAATTAAAAGAACTGGTAAGATATCGCAGGAGTATGATAGATGAACGGGCAAGAGAATTGAACCGTTTGCAGAAAGTACTTGAGGGAGCGAATATCAAACTGGGTTCGGTGGTAAGTGACATTAATGGAGTATCAGCGCGACAGATGTTGATGTCGATGATTCAAGGAAATGAGGATGTAGACAAGCTGGTGTTGTTTGCAAAGGGGAAAATGAGGGAAAAGACGGAAGATTTGAAACGTGCTCTCAAAGGGATGATGGGTGAACATCAGCGAATGATCCTAACCAGGATGATGGAGCATATCAATTATCTGGATGGGCTCATTGAAGGTCTGGACGAAGAAATCAAGAGAAGGATGCGCCCTTTTGAGGAAAAGGTGGCTGCGCTGGATGCGATAACCGGGGTAGGAGAGCGAAGCGCACAAACAATCATCGCAGAAATCGGGATAGATATGAGTACATTCCCGAGTGCAAGACACCTTGCGTCATGGGCAGGAATGTGCCCCGGTAACAACGAAAGCGCTGGCAAGAAGAAGAGTGGAAAGACACGGAAGGGCAATAATACATTGCGATGTACACTGGTTGAGTGTGCAAAAGCGGCAGGAAGAAGCAAGAACACATACCTTTCGGAACAATACAAAAGACTTGCTGCAAGGCGAGGCAGGAACCGTGCAGCCGTAGCTGTAGGACACTCTATTCTGACTATAGCATATTACATTTTAAGAGATAACAGAACATTTTATGATTTAGGTGCTGATTACTTTGAAAAAAGAAAGAAAAAGGATATTGTCCGTAGAGCAGTGAAACGCCTTGAAGCTCTGGGATATAAGGTAACTATCGAAGAAGAGATAAGTGCCTGATAATATCCTTTTATATATAATAATTTTAATAATTTAAGTGCCTGGGACCCATGGATTCAGGTTTAGTAGAGATTTTTTTGCTTTCGACTGGATTAATGGGAGTTTTCAGGATAGAATATAATGTAGGTGTTAATTTGCCTGAATGGGAGTTTTTATCGTACCTATAAGGAATTGAAACTCGGAGATTGAGGCAGCAAAAGGGGATGATATGAAAGTTTTTATCGTACCTATAAGGAATTGAAACTCGTGATTCCATTCTTGCAAGGTGATATTGTAATTCTGTTTTTATGGTACCTATAAGGAATTGAAACTTGAATTTCTTACCAAGGGCAATTTTTCTAGCCAAACTCCAAGCAGAAAGATTTATTAAGCAAAATGGGATTAAACAAGTTAATAGATAAAAAATTCGTTGGTAAAATTATAAAAAAATTAGTGTAGTGACAAAATAAATTATTGTCATTACACACAAACCCTTAACGTAATTATATATGGAAAAATTTTACGCCAAACTAAGATTAAAATAAAAAAATTACAAAAAAAAGAAGGAAATTCTATATATTGTGTAGAATATACATAATATTAATATATTGACAAAATATATATATACAACTAAGAATTATTTACACTGTTTTTTTATGGATTTACAGAAGAAAAGGCATAAAATCTATTATTATATAGGAGTATATAGAATTTAATTTAGAAAAGAACTATTAAAACACTCATCATAGTAATATATGTAATTATAAATTGAAATAGTCGATAACATTGAATAAACATATTTTGCAATTACATGGCAAAGAATCAAAGACAATAAACATAAACGCTGATTTGTACATATATTAATTGCTTTGAAATTTTGAATAAGTAAGTGTTAAAAAGTGTTAAATACAATACTTTAATATGTGTAAATGTGTCAAGGAGGGGGAAAAGTTGATTGAGGAGATAACTCAGTTAGGAAGCATTATAATGGATGAAAGAGATATTCTTTCGAATATCATTAAACGGGTAGAGCCTGAAAAAAGAGGGAAAAAACAGCACATCCTGAAATTCAACTTTGATTTATCGGCTAAAAAGCTTTATATTGATGTAAATGAGGAAATTGACAGCAATTCTTCAGAAAAATATTTATTTATAGGGTCAGCGGATGGGCCTAATTCTCCACAGTGGTATGTAACCTCTAGTTCGGTTCCTTATCATTTAAGTGAAACAATTCAAAGATTGTATGATATCAACCTTGGAGATGAGATAAATAAATTACTATCGGAAATAATGGAAGAGTTTTATGTAATCGCTGATGAGAGCCTAGATAAAAAATACAGATATATTCTTGATATCAATAAAGCAGGTTTTAGCGATAAAACCATAAATCAGATATATGATGAAATCATAAAGAATAATAATGGCGGAGGAAATAAAGGAAAAGCGCTTCTTGCAGCTGTTGCCAAAGAATTTGAGTCCTACCTCAAGAACAGATACGGAACAACCTATAACGATATAGGCCTTTACACAATTCTTATCAACAACAAGCCTTTATCCGATTTAAAAGAATATAGGGATGCAGTGATCCTCTCAAAGAAACCGAAGTCAATGGCAGTAAAAGGCAAAAAAGGACTACCCCAGGAATTAATATGCAGTGTTTGCCTTTCAAAAGAAAATGTCAGCAGCGATACATCAAAAATGAAGATTAAATATTATACAACCAATCAGATGATATTCGCAAACCAGGTGGACAAGAAAAATTACCATAAAAACATGCTGCTCTGCGAAAATTGCATAAATGCAATACAAGCCGGTGAGAATTTTATTACCAATAACCTTGATACAAATATAGCAAGGTTTAGAGTATATATAATACCAAATTTTGTATACAACAGCAAACTTAACAAGGATGATATATACAGAATAACAAAGAAAATTACTGATTCTTTTAATACTGTAAAAAATTTAAGAGCTATAGAAGAATTGAGGGCTGACATTGAAAATGCCCTATTTGAAAATACACTCATATTTGAAGGTGAAGAGAGCAGTTTCTTGTTGAATTTTATGTTTTACAGAACTTCACAATCGGCTACTAAAATACTGAGGTTGATTAAAGATGTATCACCATCAATATTTGAAAAGATTTATAATTCCTCTCGTAATGCTGACAATCTTGCCGGTAATGTAATAGGAGAAAGCTATTCTAATCATCCGTCACTGGAAACCGTATACTATATGACTCCTGTTCGCTTAGATTCAGGAAATCCTACAGAATACAGAAATGTGCTTAATATATATGATGCATTGTTTACAGGGAGGAGATTATCAAAGCGAGCAATAATCAAAAATATTAAAAATGTATTTAAAATTATATATCTTGAAAAACCGGGTTATAACATTACAACCAAAAAGCAAAATCTGGCTTTTACAATACTGGACGCAATATTTTATATAAAATTCCTTGAATTTATGGGATGTTTAAAAGGAGGTGAAAATGTGGGATTGGAATCATTAAATTTAAAAGACGATATAAAAAACTATATTCATGAAATGGGTTATGACCAGCAACAGACAGCGATGTTCCTTTTGGGGTACTTGATAGGCGAAGTTGGCAATTCACAGTATAAAAGGTCAGCAGACGGTCAAAAGCCTATACTAAATAAAATCAACTTTAACGGCGTTGATAAAAACAAGATTATCAGGCTGGCGAGAGATGTTTTTGCAAAGCTCAAACAAGAAAAAATTCTTATATATAATGAAGTTATTTTTCATGAATTTAAAAAGTTGCTGGATTCAAACCTAAACTGCTGGGAACTAGACAAGGATGAAAACTTATTTTATATCCTTTCTGGGTATGCATATTCAACCACAAGACCAATTTATAAGGAGGTAAATACAGATGAACAATAGTGAGATACTGTTCTTGTATGATGCAAAATTTACTAATCCAAACGGCGATCCCGATGAGGAAAACAGACCCCGGATGGATTATGATAGGGAAATCAATCTGGTATCGGATTTAAGATTGAAGAGGTACATAAGAGATTATTTATTTGACAATGGACACGATATATTTGTAAGAAAGGTGGATGACAAATCAGTCACGCCCAAAGCAAGAGTTGATGAACTTAAGAATTTTACGGAAGAGGAAATTTTTAATGCTTGGGTGGATGTAAGGCTTTTCGGTGCGACAATGCCTGTGAAAAATGAAAACAAGTCGTTTATTGGTCCTGTCCAGTTTAATTGGGGATATTCATTAAATAAAGTGGAACTCCTTGAAGCAAGCATTACTTCTCATTTTTCTGCAGGTGAACAGAAGGGACAGGGAACAATAGGAAAAGATTTTCGTGTCAAGTACTCATTTATTGCATTCTTTGGAGTAATAAGCGGTAAAAGGGCAGAACATACTAGATTATCAGAAAGTGACATAAAGTTATTGGATGAGGCTATGAAATACGCAATCCCTCTTCAGGCAACAAGGAGCAAGATAGGGCAATATCCAAGGCTATATATGAGGGTAGAATATAAAGATGACAGGAGCATAATAGGGGATTTCAGAAAACATTTGAAGCTTGTAGAGAAAAATCCGAGTATAAGGGATATAGACGAACTTTATATTGAGATAGGAAATTTAATAAATGAATTTAAAGCAAATAAAAACAAGATATACAAAATAGCTTATTTTATGGATAAAAACCTTGACATTAGAGTAGCTGGCGAGAAGGTGGATATTTGCAAAGCGCTGGAAGGTTTCAACTTAATTGAAGTCGGGTGATATAAATGAAGTTGATAGTATTTGATATGTATGGAGTATGTGCTCATTTCAGAAAGTTCTACACAAACTCTTCATCTTTATCATACTCTATACCTCCAAGGACTGTTGTTGCAGGATTTATAGCAGCCATTTTGGGATATGCAAGAGATAGCTATTATGAATTGTTCTCATGCAACAAGCTCGATATTGCAGTCCGCAAAATGAGTAAGACAAGAAAAATCATGCAGTCTTTAAACTATATAAGGGCAACTACAACAACTGAGTTAGTATGTCCTAGAGAACATACCCAGATACCTTTTGAGATAGTTGTAGGGGATGAAGGCGTAAAATACAGAATATATGTAAAGCATGAAAGTGAAGAGATTATGGACAGGTTATATGAAAGCCTGAAAACAAAAGCTTCGGTATACCCTCCATATTTTGGTGCCGCACCTTTTAACGCCGACTTTGCATTAGTTGGTGTATTTGATTTGGAAGAGCGCTATGGAAATGGCAACTTCCTAAAGACTGCAACTGTTATTGACCAGAACTATATCATGGATAAAGGGCTTAAATTAGAACCCGGGATTTCACTTTTTAAAGATAGAATGCCCAAAGACTTTGGGACAGGGAGGGAAATAAAGGAAACAGCGTCATACATATATGACGAAAACTTAAACCCTTTAAATGTTAAAGTTGCAGGGAATTATTTTATTATAAGAGAAACAGGTGAAAATATACTTTTTATGTAATACACTATTATACAAATCTGCAATTATTATAAAAATTATAAAGTGATTTAAAGTAATTTATCGAGGCGATTGTGCTATGGTATTTTATTCACACAAACAACCTGTGCCAAAAAGAATGATAGAACATATTAATGAAGTGATGAAAATAGCAGAAAGCCAGGTTGATGGAATTGATAAAATAAAAAGAGATGCCGTTAAAATACTTTCAATATGCCATGACTTTGGGAAATATACAACATATTTTCAAAAATATCTTGATACCAAAAAAAAGAGCCCCTTCACCAATCACGGCTTTATATCTGCTGTTTTTGGGGCATATGTCGCATTTAACATCCTGGGGGAAGAAAGCATTCTTCCCCTTATAATATTTAGTGCAATTTTACATCATCATGGTAATATTGAGAATGTATCAAAAGATTTACCAAAAACAATTAAAATATCCCCATCAGCTTTTAGTATGAGTCTTCATAAAAAAAATGAAATAGCTAAAAAGCAGCTGGAAGATATAAAATCTAACAGGGATTTAATCGGAAAAGATTTTGAATTTATTGACTACAGAACAATTTTTGAAAAATTTTTAAATAACAGCGACATAGAGAAAATATTATCGAAACTAAAACAAATTGAGTTTAAAATGTCAAAACAGCAATCAAGCGAGTACTACTTTTTGCATAACACTTTATATTCGTCATTGATTTCTGCTGATAAGATGAGTGCCTCAAACACTGTTATATCGGGCGAGAAATATGCTTTGTTTAGAAGTTTGGATGAAATAAGAATAAGAAAATTTAAAGGTCAGACATCAGAGATTTCAAATATAAGGCAAAACGTTTTTAATAGTGTAATAAATAATATAGAGAAAAATGGCAAAAAGTATGACATATTTTCTATAACTTCTCCTACGGGTACCGGTAAAACTTTTGCCGGTTATTTTGCGGCTTTAAAATTAAATGAATTATTGGGGGGGAAGAGAAAAATCATTTATGCCCTTCCTTTTACTTCTATTATTGATCAAAGCTATCAATCAATTCATGAATTATATAACAATTATAATGACTATGAGAGAGAAAACAGCAGGTATTTGATAAAACACCATCACTTGGCCGATGTTATATATAATACATCTGAAACAGATTATGAGAAAGACCAGGCAGAACTGTTGCTTAATAACTGGGTAAGCGGTTCAATAATAACTACTTTTGTACAGTTATTGGAAACATTGGTAAGCAATAAAAACAGAATGTTGATGAAACTAAACAGTATGAAGGATGCAATTGTCATATTGGATGAAGTCCAGGCAGTTGACATAGAATATTATAAACTTGTTGATTATGTTTTAAAACTTGCGGTGAAAAATCTTGGCCTTAAAATAATTCTTATGACAGCGACAAAACCTCTGGTTTTAACTGAAGCAAAGGAGCTGCTTGATGACGCTCTAGCTTATTTTAATATGTTTAATAGGACGCGGATAGTACCAAGGATGGAGAAAATTACAGCAGAGGAGTTTGTTGATGAATATGTCCCCATAATTTGTGGTAAATCCTGCCTTATTGTATGCAACACAATAAACCAATCGCTGAAAGTATTTGAATTATTGAAGGAAAAAGGGATTAATGCCGAATACCTTTCTTCCAATATATTACCTGTACACAGGAGGAAAAGAATTGAAGAAATAAAAGAAAGATTGGAAAACAAGCAAAAGGTAGTCCTGGTATCAACCCAGGTTGTAGAAGCAGGAGTTGACCTTGATTTTGATTTGGTAATAAGAGATATAGGACCTCTTGATTCCATAATTCAGTGTGCCGGTAGGTGTAACAGAAATGGTAAGAATAATATGGGGGATGTGTATGTTACTCAAATGGTAAATGAAAATAATGAGCTTTATTCTTATAAAATATATGGAAGCACATCTGTTAATATAACTATTGAACTTTTAAGTAAGTATGATTTTATTGAAGAAAAGGAATATTATAACTTAATTAATGAGTACTTTAATAGGGTGCAGGGAAATAAATCCTTTGAGAAATCAGAAAGGATTATTGAATCGATAGAAAGCCTAAACTTTGATGGTGATTATGGAATACCTATAAATAAATTCTCCTTAATAGGAAACAATCAGGGTTATATTGATGTAATATTCAGGATTGATAATTATATAGAAGAAGCGTATCAGAAGTTCCTGGAAGCTTTGAAGGAAAAAGATTACAAAACTAAACGAAATTTGGTATTGGAAGTCAAAAATACAATAAAGGATTATACAATATCTTTACCTGTCAAATATTATAGAAAGTTTACGAGAGATGAGCATTATGAAAATATTATTTCACTGCCCTATTCTGACTGCGTAAGTTTGTATAATGAAACTACAGGGTTTAACCGGCAGGAAGAAGATTATTATATGTTTTGATATTGCGTTATATAATGTTCACTTTATTTTATATGTTGTTCCGCATCAGTAGGCAGTGCGGAAATAATACGAAAATGTTTATATGAGGTAAAAACAAGAGGTATTATGTATGGAGGAAATTAAACCGAATATCGATCATGCAAAAGAACATGAAAAAGTAACCGGTACCCTTGTCTGGTACTATTGCATATGCAAGAGGGAAGTATGGCTCATGGCAAGAAATATTTCATCAGATCAGGACAACGAGCTTCTGGATATAGGAAGGTTTATACACGAGCATTCATACTCAAGAAAAGAAAAAGAACTGGAATTAGAAAATATGAAATTGGATATTATTGAAAATATAAACGGAACGGTAATAGTGGAGGAGATAAAAAAGACCTCTAAGTTTATTGAAAGCTCAAAAATGCAGCTGCTCTTCTATTTGTATGAATTGGATAAAAAGGGTATAGCAGCTGAAGGATTGCTTCTATTCCCTGAAGAAAAAAAGAGGGAGCGGGTGGTGCTGGATGAAGAGAAAAAGTCAGAAATAGAAGCGGTGATAAGGGACATCTTGAGCATAACAAGCATGGAAAGACCTCCTGAACCGGCAAAAAGCCACTACTGTAAATCATGTGCCTATGCTGAATTTTGCTGGGCTTGAAAACATATCAATACGCAACACTAACTATTTAATTAAAAAACAAAAGAATTTTTATTTTTTAGAAGGATTTTCATAATTTATATAGAATAATGTTATATTAAGAAAATAATGGATGGTGAAACCATGGTTACTAAAATCAGTGTCAATACTGTAACCCCTATTTACATGGGTGATGCCTTTGGTATTAACGAAATAAAACCTCAAACTATAATTGGAAGTCTAAGGTTCTGGTTCGAAATATTTTTAAAAGCTGTAAATCAATTGCCTAGTAGTTATAATTACAAAGATGAAAATCTTAACTTAAAAAAATATAATGATGATGTTTTAAAAATTATAGCAGAAGGGAAATCATTAAATGAAGCAAAAATTAAAGCATATGAAAAAATATCTTTACCTTCCCAGATTTTCGGATGTAACGGTTTAAAGAGCAAAATTGCAATAAAAAGTATTAGCCAAATAGATGCAGATAATCACTTGAATCTGAAACGAGGCATATATGTACCAAAAGATAGATATTATTCAGAAAATATAAGGCGTTCAAAGAAAAAAGAATATTCACGTTGGTTTTTCCCACCGGCATATTTTTATGGGTATTTTACAATTGAGTTTTATATCGCAGATGAAGATATATTTAATGGAATTTTTTGTCCTTTACTTAATTTTATAGAAAAGTATGGATATTTAGGAGCAAAAAATAATCTTGGTTTCGGGAGAGTTAAATTTGAGCTAGAAGATAACAATTTTGGTAATATTAAAGATTATCGGATTTTCAGATTAACTAATTATGGATTTAGAGATAAAGGTATTTCGGAAGCTGTTAAGCAATATAACAAAATAGAAGATATGTATTCTATTTCAAATATTGGTCTCTATATAAAAAATAAAAGACAATATAATGATAACAATTTTTTTGCTGAGCTAATTGAAGAATTGTTAAAAGAGAAGGCTCATTGGAGAAATAATTTAAGTGATAACGAAAACTTACGTCATTATATTTTTGGAACTACTAAGGACCCTACCAATGCTACAAAAATAATACCGTGGATAAATAAAGTAGATAGCAATAGTTATGAGTATGGGTTCATTTCTTTAGCTTTCTTAGATGAAGATATGATAAAAAAAAGAAGGTGTGGTTAGTGAATAGCATGTTTTTTGAAGTAATAAATGAAGAAATAACAAAAAATGACTTCAAGAATAATTATTTTCATTTTATTAAATATGCCTATAAATATAAAAATGTAAATAGATATTTCGGCTTTATTCCTAAATATGACGATGAACAACATTACAATAAGGAAAAATTAGAAAAGGATTTCCCATTTTTTGAAGAAGAGGTACATAAAAAATGTCGCACAAAAATTAAATACAGTGATTATCCATTGGAATACTATAAGATGCTAAAAAATTTTAATTATCGTAATTTCTATACAATAGATACTAAAATCATTGCAAAATTAAAATCTATATCGAATATATTTAAGAAGGAAGAAGAAATAAAAAACTATGCAAATTCTCTGATACCGGGTTCTTTCATTTTATATCAGGAGTTTGAACTTATATCACCATATTTCTCTAGGGACGATGATGACTTTTATATTATTGATAATCCAGTATTAAAAGAAAAAGTATATAAAGTTCCTATGATAAGAGGGAGTGCATGGAAAGGCAACTTGTTGAATAGTGCATCTAAAATATTGGAAGAAAGAATAGAAGACGAGACCTCAACAATTGAAGAAATTATAGATATATATGCTCGAATATATAGGATATTTGGTACAGGTTCGGAAGACTTTAGAGATTTAAAAGACGTCCTGGATAAGTATGTAGAAAGTAAAAGCAAAAATGAAAACATATCAACGCCTAATCTGGAAAAACAGCTGGTTAAATATGCTTTATTTGATTTAGGAATCAGCTTATTTGTAAAACGTAAAGAAAAGACTTTGATCAGCCAGCTTATTGAACTGATAGATGAAAAGATAAAATCAAGCGACCTAAAGGATATTTCTGTATACAAAGGCAGAACAGTTTTTTATCCAACTTATTTTGATAGAATAACTCTTGAGGTGATAAATCCACATAACAGGAAAACAAAAGCAGGAGAATTTCCAATATACTTCGAAGTTGTACCTGAAGGAACAAAAGGATATTTGCAGATAATATACATACCATTCGATGCAGTATTACTTCCTGAAAGTGAAATTAAAAAGCAGGCTAAAGAAGATATTGCTTTTATTAAGGATATCGTAGAGAAAACATTGACTGAGCATGGTGTTGGTGCAAAGACAAAGCTTGGTTGGGGATATGCAAAGCTGATACCGGAAGGATCAAAATTATACTGTAATATTAGGGGGGTGTGACGGTGAATAACCTTAATATTAATAATCTTTTTAATAAGCGCATTGAAGTAATAAAAGCTGAAATTGGAGCGTTATTGTTTAATCTTGGGAAGACACATATAGGATTTTGGAGAGAGAAAAAAGATGAGATTACAGGCCAAAAAGTAAAATATTTTAGCATAGATGAAAATTGTTTTGAAAGAGAATATGGATATAAAGTATTTGGGGGTTATAGAGATTACTATAAGGAAAGGGATGGAATTAGTCCATTTGAGAAAGATTTGAATTCAGCAAATGATAAACTTAAGGAAGTTATATACAAAACAAAGCTGAACCTTAACTTATTTGATATTAAAGAAATGTTTTTATATGAAATTATATATGGTGATGCATTACCGGAAGCAAAACAAAATAAATTGAATAATATATTTTTCAGGGGTTGTGAAAATATAAATTCAGGCATAGATAAGGGAGTACCTAAAAAACAACTTAATAATTTATGGATATCAAACGCTTTTGGCAGTTTTAATGAAGAGATAAGTTTTAATGGAGATGTAAAAAGAATGTATTTTGATGAAAAGCGCCGGAGCTTTTTCTCAAAACTAGGGAACAAACTATCTTCTTTTGGAAATGGTCCTGATAATTTAACATATGAAAACTGGACAGAGATAAGACAATTTATTTTAAAAGAAATAAAAGAGCGGTATTCTTATCTTTTAAGTGATAGCAGGTTTCCCGCAAATGATGTGACATTATGGGATCAGGCGTATATGACAGCTTCTTTATTTAAAGCATCAATTGCAGCAATGCTGCTTGATAACAATAAATGCCAGAAATATGAAACTCCTAAAAACATAAAATGGAGCATCCTAGGAATACAATATGATAAATTATCATTAATAAACAAATCTTTAAAGTCTCATTTTATATCCTGGTATAATGAAAATATAAATAAATGCGATGAGGAAATAAAAAGAATAATTGAAGAAAAATATGCTTTAGGCAACGAAATATATAGAGATGAGACAGGAATTTATTTCATTGTTCCTGAAAATATTTCACATGAGAAAGATAAAGAATTATCCGGATTACATAATGATTTATACATGGTAAAAGAAAATATTTTAGATGTTTTCAATAAAGTATTTGCTGATGAAATTTACCCTTCTATTTTTATAACTAGGTCATCAAGAGGTACGATGAATTTAGCTTATCTTATCGAAAAATCAAAAGAAAATTTCCTTAAGCCAACTTTGCCAGAAAATTTCTGTGAAGGCATACTAAGTTGTAGTAATATAAATTATAACGGTATTTGCCAGGTATGTGGGATAAAACCCGGAAAGAAGGAAGACGGCGAAGATAATATGATTTTATGCGATCAGTGTTCAGATAGAAAAGAATCAAAAATGGTGAAATGGTTTAAAAATCCGGAAAATGAAACTATATGGACAGGAGAATTGCAAGATGAAAAAGGGCGTATTGCGCTAATTACTTTAAAATTTGAGTTGCAAGAATGGTTAAATGGAGATTTTTTAAATAGCTTGATTATGAATGATGTCATTCATAATCAAGTATCCTATAAGGATTATTTAAATACCATCAAACAACTTTTGGCGAATATGCAAAAACGTTATAATCAATTTTTGCTGGGAGATAAGAAAAATCTATCAAAAATTTATGGATTTTATTCTGAAAATAGAACAGTTATAGGCGAATTTCTTAATTTGTTTGATAAAGATGGAATAAAGCTCCCTCATGATGATGTTGTTAGAAAAATAGTAAATATATTCAATGAAGATTTGCAAAAAGAAGATGATAAGAGGTTGAAAGAATTATTTAGAAATGAATTTTTTGACTTTTTGAAGAGGAACTGGCATTTTATAAGAGAAAAAAATGAAGAAAATAAAGATGATGATAATTATATTATTTACGATGAAAAAGGAGAATTTATTTACAAAATAGAGAGCAAGGAAATAAATTTTAAAAATCCCAGTTTTAAAAACCACTACGGAAACAACACAGGCTGGAAATTGGTTACTGACATTTTTTCGTTTGCTTATCTTGAAACCCAAATTAATAACATTTTGTTGGAACGGGCTGTAGGTGATAGGTGGGAAATTTTAATTAGAGAGAAATTGAACACAAAAGTAGACTTTAAAAATAGAAAAATTGAATGGGATAAGCTATCTGATGATGATATCGATTTTCTATCCGGAATATTACTTCAATTTTTAATAAGGAAAAATCCTTCTCCTGCAAGGCTAAGAAGAATAACAGAGACAACCAAAGAATTTCTGGATGAGATAAAAAAAGATTTATTATGTTTTATGTTTGAAGATAAGGATAAAAAAGAGTGGAGAATCAAAAGAATTGTGTGGCATATAGACAATTTGAAAGATAATCAAAAAAACAGAGAGTATGAATATAAAGGACTTGAATTTATGACGGATGATTTCGGCAATGTATACCTTATATCATCAATCGAACAGGCAATAGATATAATTAGGAACATCAAAAAGGAAGATAAGAGGGAAAAAAGTGAAATTCACAAGGAAGTACACGAAGCAATAAAATCCGAGAATTGCGATTGGATAAAAGACAAGCTATCTATTGAGCCAAAGTATAAAAATAAAAATAGTCAGTATGATAAGCATGATGAAAAAATCGATGGAAAAATTGAACTCAGAAGAGAAAATGCAACATATAAAAAATATTTGCCATATATTTCAATAATGGATCCTACTCCAATCATGTGGCAGTTTATAGTGCCTTCCGAATGTATACCTCAGATAATAAAAACAGTCCAAAAAAGATACAATGAATGCTTCAAATATGTTATTGGCAAGCTGCCTTTGCATATAGGTGTAATTATTCAGGATTATAAAAAACCTATATATGTTGGACTTAAAGCTCTAAGGGATATAAAGCGAGATATAGATGATTTTGATAAGATTAAAAAAGAAATAAGTACTACAGAGCTTGATACTCTCAGAAATGAAGGGCTTAATTGTAAAAATAAACATGAAATATTAGAACCTCTGGGAGATGTATATTCACTTTATGAAGTTAATGGCAATTACGGGAAATATAAATTTTATATAAACCCGGATAAGAAAGAAAATATTTGGATTGATACAACAGTTGATAAAGCAGGAGATGAAAAATTTTATATATATCCAAATACAATTGATTTTGAATTTTTAGATGTAAATACAAGAAAAAATGATATATTTTACGGGGAAAACGGGAAAAGAGCAACTCAAAAAAAGAATAGACCATATACGTGGACCGAATGGAAATTATTTAAAAAATTTTTTGAATATTTCAATAAAGAAAACTGCAAAACCAGGCTCCAAAATATTATAAGTCTTATGTATTCCAAAATCGAAGAATGGGGAAATGAAACTGAAGGCCTGAAACATTTTATGCTTTCGTCCTTTATAAATATTCTTGATTTAAAAGGTGATAAAGATAAGTTAAATGAATTTTCAACGATTTTCGGTAAGGATAACTGGGATGAACTTGCAAATACACCATCAGAAAATTTTAAGAAAGATTTAATGATGTTTATTGATATGTATGAGTTTTGGCATAAAGCCTTAAAAAAACTTTAAGGGGGAATATATGTATGGAGAATTTAAAAATCTATGCTATAGCTTCCGACCCAATATATATTGGAACGGGAGGATATACAATAGGAAGAGTTGATAATACAATAGTAAGGGATCCAACTACCCAAATACCCAAAATTCCTGGCTCAAGTTTTGCTGGAACTATGAGATTCTATATGGCATTAGTACTTCAATCGGCTTTTAAAGACGATTATAAAAAGGATTTAAAAAACAGAAAAGATAAGAAAATGGAAGAATTGTTAAACGAAGGGCAAAACATTCAGAATTGGATGAAATATGAAGGCAATAGATATGCTTTGATGAAATGTGCAGGACAGGATGATAACCCAAATGAATATTATGAAAATTATCAAGAAATTGAAAAAATAGACGAAGTTAATTCCGGACACTGCGGCCATTGTATTGTTTGTCAAACTTTTGGATATTCTAAAAACAAAAGATCAAGATCACAGCAGGGCATCGCTTTCTTCTCCGACCTTAATATACTGTTTTTCCCGGTTTACACGAGATTTGGTGTTAAGTGGATTACATCTCCACAGGTATTAGAATTTGCTGGAATTGAGTTTAAAGATGTAGATTCAGGTAATGGTGAAGAGGTCATTATGGTAGTAGAAAATGTACAAAAAAACGACACTGAAACAAAAACTATAAACCTGGGATGGATTAATTTACCCTATAAAACAAATAAAATTGAAACATTACCTTTGAAAGGTTTAGATCAATATATTGAAAAACATATTACAAATAATTCAGTAATAGTTCCCGACAGTCTTATATCCCACATAATTAACTCTAATCTTGAAGTGAGAACTTCTGTTTCGATAAATCCTCTTACGGGAGCTGCACGAGAAAGTGCATTATTTACTTCAGAAGCTATACCAAGAGGTACGGTTTTTTATGGAGAAATAAGGCTTATAGACAGACCATTGGCGAAGGATATGATCAATTTGTGTGATATAAAAGAAGCATTAGAGTTGTCTTCAAAATACTATGAGAGCTTTGGAATAGGAGGAATGACAACAAGAGGTTTTGGACGTATAAAAATGTTTATAAGCAGTGATGATAATAAACAATAAGGGGGGACAGCAGATGTCAATGGTAAAGAATCTTGATTCGGAGCTTAATAAATTAGGGTATAAAATATATAAAGATATAAAAGATGAAAGTAATAAGTCTACAAGAAAAAATTTAGCAAATCATGTAGATAAAGCTTTGGGAGTTTTAACAAACGACGGGGTATATGCTTACTATGTATTTTGCTTAAGCAAAGACAAAGAAGATAATAAAAATAAATATAGTAAAATTTTTATTGAAAATCCTGTTAATATAATAAAATCTTTTTTGCCTTCAAACTATAAAAACTTAAAGGATGAACAATTTTTCCAAGAATTGTCAAAAAACTTACATGACCTCTTATTCTTTAGAGATTTATTAGAAAAAGCTTTGATTTATGCAAGGTATCATCTTAAGACACTAGGTGATGAACATGAGTAATATTAAATGGCTGGAATTAACCTTTATTCAGCTTACACCAATTCACATTGGAAAATATAATTATGGAGTTATTTCCGAAAGCAGAATTTTTATTCCTGGTTATACAATGTGGGGAGCATTGGTAAATGCATATAGTTTGAAAAACGGGGCAACTGAAGAAGTTTATAATGATGCAGAGAAAAAATTCGAGTACATTTCATGTTTTTACCCGGTTTTTGATAATAATATATTTTTACCCGAATTCTGCAAAGGAAAACTGTATTATATAGATCATGCTAATGAAAAAAGATATACTGAAGCGGAGTTGAGAGCAAAACTGACTGATACATATATATCTACAGCAATTATGCCTATTACAAGGACTAGCAAAGACGAATCTCTTCACGAAATTGAAGTTATCCTTAATAAAAGTAAAGATAATAAAGATAATGTTAAGAATCTTAATTGGAAGGGAGTAATAGGATTATCTGATGTTAGTTATGAAAAATTTTTACATGAAGGTTTAGAAATATTTGTTGGTGGAGATGTAAGATATGGACTTGGGAGATTAAGATTAGAATCAAAGAAAGATATTGGAGAAAACGAACTTGAAATGTGGCAGATAAATAAGGATGGATATTTCAGAAATATTGACAATTCAATAGTAAATTATATAGATGTTTGTGGAGTTGACTTATTAAAAGGAAGGATAGAAGCTTTTATACAACTAGAATATACAACGGCTATCCCTCAAAAAATTAAAAATAAAGACGAAGACGGATTTAATTTATGTTTTGTTCCCGGAAGCATAGTAGCATTAAGAGATGATAAGCGGCTTAAGCTTAAAAGAGGAGTTTTCAAAAGAGAGTTATAAATAATTCATAAATATTTTTGTTAACTTCAAAAAGAGCATAACAATGCGTATTTTCCTATAAGAAGAATACATTAAAAATAATTTGTAAATACACATTCTTTGGTAAATGCACATTCTATTGATGAATATTGCCAGTTTTTATGCGTATTCCGGCTTATTCGGATGCTGCCGAAATATACGCTCTCCAAAAATATTTCCAATTTGACATACTGTTGTCATATTTGGTAAGGTATAATAAAAACAAATTGAAAGGGGGATGGATATAAATGGAACCTGTTATTGTAGAGAAAAGTCAAATAATTGTCGCAGGCATAAGTGGTGACGGCAATAAGACATATGATCTGTGGAAGAGATTTTCGGAAAAGGACGGCAGAATCCCGCATTCAAACAAGGTGAATGACGACGGCTATGAAATCCGCATGTATCATGAAAATGGCAAATGTGATTGTTTTGTCGGCGTAGCAGTCGCAAATGCTAAAGTGACGGATGATTATGAACTATATAACATTCCGGCAGGTAAATACGTGATATTTGATATATACCCGTCGAAAGGGTGGGATAGTTCTAATGAAGAGATGAACGCATGGCTAAAAGAGAATGCGAACAAATATACACAGATACGTGATGAAAAAACGGGGGCGTATTTTGTTATTGAATATTATGGCGCACGTTTCAAGGGTATTGATAATCCTGACTCGGTGGTGGAGATGTGGATTCCACTTAAGGCTAAGGCTGGGGAATAGAAAGAAAGCAATCAATTCTTTCTAACCCAAAATCCTGTGTACGTAATTATTACGTTCACGAAGCCCGATGTCAATACGGTTGGTAATAATAGCATCAACACCCAAATTAAGCATATGTCTTATTTTAACCGGATCATCAACAATCCATGAAAATACTTTTAGGCCCAAACGACGGCAGTTTTCAACATAGTGCTCATCAACTAAAAGCACACACTTCTTCAAGCGTTGGGATGGTTACTCCTTTATATTGACTGCTGAATTTGTAAGAGTAATCATATTGCCGCAGTTGTTTTAGCGTCATTTGATCTACTCGGCCTTTCCCATTACCGGTATCATCGATGGTTTCATCGTGTATGGCTACAATAATACCGTCAGCGGAGCGGTTCACATCCAATTCGATTCCATCCGCTCCCATTGAAATAGCAAGTTCGAATGCAGGCATAGTATTGCGTGGCGCATATGCATCCGTCCCCATATGGCCTAAAATCAATGTATACATTGGTTAACTCACATCCCCTCTTCATTTATTTTCCTTTATTCAGTTCCTTTATTTATTCTTTATGCCTTAATTGCTCCAATCATAACTCCCTTGATAAAATGCTTTTGAACAAAAGGATAAACCATAACGATTGGTAAAATGGTAAGTATTACTACGGAATATTTTAACTGGCAGACCTGTAAACTTCGCCCTATTCCCAATTGCGCCCTATTCCCAATTGTGTATCACCTGCAAGAATCTCCGAATCCTGAATGAGTATTTTCATTAAAAACAACTGCAAAGGTTGGAGCTTAACATCCGGCAAAAAAATCATTGCATTGAAGTAGCTATTCCAATATCCTACAGCATAGAAAAGGCTCATGACCATAATAATAGGCTGATAACCTTAATTCCCATGTAAATTATAACTATGATTTATTAAAAGCCTTCTGGAACTACCGAAATTGCACCTTATTCCGGATAAAGGGTTTTACAGCAAAAAGAACGTTGATGAGCTGCTGGCAGCAAGAGATAAGTTTACTATTGCCGTATCGATCCGGAATAAGTGGGTTCAGGAGGTTATTGATGAAATACGTGATGACATCTACGGCCCTGATGGATACCGGAAACTAGATGGGGAGATCCTTTACGTTTATACCAGGCTGCATTGGTGGGGCAAAGAGAATAGGCGGTGTTATCTGCATCTATACTACAATGCCCATTTGGCTGCAGAAAGCTTTGACGGCTTTACTGAGGAACTGCTAAATTACAAGGAAGAACTGGAGACCGGCAATATTGTGAAAGAACATGAAGATGCCCACAAGACATTCTTTACCATCAAGGAAACACCTGTGCGAGGTATAAAAGTCAGCTATAACGCAGATATTCTTAATGGCTTTTCCTACCATTTTATTATCATCATCCTTAATAATTCCCGGCAAGTTGTACAATAATTTTGGCTAATGCCAGGTGTATTTCCAATTTTCATATTGATGAGGATGTATAACGCCAATTGTTATCCCCCCTGATTTCGGCCGGGAAAAACATTGTTCCTATGGCTCCGAGAAGAGCTACCGCCGAAGCCAGGAAGAATGAATGAGAAAAGGAGCCCGTTATTTCCGATATGGCTCCGCCGACAACGGGGCCTAAAGCTTGTCCGATTCCAAAGAAAAGCGTGATAAAGCCCAGTGCTGCAGGGGCAAGTTTTGCTCCCAGCATGTCACCGCAGGCAGCCGACATAATTGCAGGTATGCTCCAGGCCGAAAGCCCGAAAAGTATGGCGGAAACCAGAAAATATATATGGGAATTGCCTATTCCAAATAAAGCAAAAGCCACGGTGTGGATAAGGAATAATACGATAAGGGTATTTTTACGCCCTATTCTATCCGATACGGCACCCCAGATTATTCCGCATAATAGGCTGAACCATCCCATTGTCATAAAAAGCTTGCCGGATTCCCCTACGGTATATCCGTAATCACTTGCCAGGGATTTTACAAAGAAAGTCATATAAATTATGTAGGAAAAGCCAAAAGCACTATAAATAAGGCCAAAGCACCATACCCGGGCAGACAGGTAAACCTGTTTCCACAGGCAGGATGAGCCTGAAGTCTGTGTCGCCGGTTGGTGGTCTCCATTCTTCTGTACATAACTCAATTCCATATCGGAAGGGTTGTTTCGTATTATCAAATATACGCCTATAGCAAGTATTACTGTTATCCCACCGAAGATAAACCAGGCAATATGCCAGGCATCATCTCCGTAATTGGAAATAATCCAGGGGACGAATAAACCTGTAAAGATAAGCCCGACGGATGAACCGGACACGGCAATGCCTGAAGCAAAGCCACGCTTTCTTTTTGAAAACCAGGCTGCCCATAATCCCATAATTGCTATATTTGCGGCACCACTGCCTAGTCCTGTCATTCCCCGCCAAATTGCCGCTGAAAGAAAAGTATTTGTAAAACCGGTGCAAATCATACCTATGCCGGCTAAAAGCAAACCTATGGCAGCAACTAGTCTTATTCCGAAATAGGCCGACAGTGCACCGCCGATTATTGCAAAGGCAAGGTATCCTGCCAGATTTGCGGTTGCAAGCAATCCTGCATGGCTGTTATCCAGGTTTAAATCCACCTGCATCGATGGAAGCAGCATTGAATAACCGTAACGGGCCAGTCCCAGTGCACCGAAAACGGCTAATACTCCTGTAATAAGCATAACCCAGCTATAATGTGAATAATTTGCTTTTATTTTACCCACCATGTTCGACACCTCTAATATTTTAATTAGTGCAAGTTTTAATGATAATATATTATATCATTAATAGTAGATATAAAGGGGGCAAATCGGAAATCCTGAAACATTATCAAATGACAAATTTAAAGAAATGCTTGAACTTAACGGAATTATTACACTGTCGCAAATATCAAGAGCTTTTTTAATAAGTGTAACTGGTCAATCAGGGATTAATCCTCCCGTAAGACTGCCTATGATCAATGTTATTGCCTTAAGGGAATAAAAAAGAAACCAGCAACAAAAAAAGGATTCTTAAAAATCGAGAGAGAAAATATTGCCAAATCAGGCAATTTATCTTAGGCCTATTAACTAATATGTGTTAATGTAATAATAATAAACAAACAGTGGAGGGCATGCAAGTGGCAATAAATGTACAACCTGAAACCAAGGTATGTATTGACAGAGCCTTGCCGCTCCTTAAAGGGATATGTAATAAGATCGGGCTTGCCGAATTGATTGACGAAAAGTTGGATTCTCAAACCGAACTATACTACTATGATATCGCACTTTTAATCTTATATTGCTTGGGAGTTTTCCCGTATTTGGACTTGAACTTTTTAATAAAGTACTGGGAGCTGGAATATCCAACTACAGTAGCGATTTCTTCGATGGATAGGTTGGTTGATGTCAGCAGCTCTTTTGCCAATTCTAGCCTTGCTTCAATAAGATAGTCAATAAAATATATGCCGGTCTCTTCTTTAAATATCCGGCTGAGATAATTCGGGCTTAGATACATGGCATTCGCGACGCTATTCAAAGATATATCCTGGTTGGCTATATTGGCATTAATATACTCTTTAACCTTCTTTACCAACTCCTTGTTCCTTTCGCACTGCCAGTCATCCGTATGAACAAAAATTTGCTCCAAAATATTACCTATCCAAAGTTCCAGTTCCTCTATATTGCTGATTTTGTTAAAATATGAGTATATATTTCTATCATATAGTACAGTTTTATCCGTGTTTGTTCGTTCTAAGGTATCGGCAACAGAGGTAATAATGTGATATAAAATATTCATTACATAATTGTATGGATAACATTCATTCCTGATGGAAGAAACGAGGCTATGCAGGCTGGAGAGAGCCGCAGCCTTATTTTGGGTTGTCAAACTATTTGAGAATTCTTCCAATGAGAGCTTTTCAAACTCTCTGTTATTATTTTCCCAATTAAGTACTTCATTCAGTAAAAACAAATCCTTATCCGGATATATATAACTGTACTTTACACAGGTTTGAGCTTCGCTATATGACCTTGATAAGGACAGTACATCATCACATATACTCCCTATACCGGCATTTACCCTGATTCCGTGGGTCTCCTTGACATACTTACATATTTCCTTAACTATACCTGCCACGTCTATATTAGCAAACTTAAGATTCACAACACTAAGAATGCTGTCACCGTCCTTCGTGCAGTAGAAACTCACATCCATGTTAAAGGAATTTCTTTCTATATACTCCATAATTTCAATGGTTGTATATTCAAATGTTTTTAAATCCATGGACGAGACCTTACCCACTTTTAATATTATGATACAATAGAAATCGTGATAAAAATCAATACGCAGTTGTTTTAGCCTGCTATTAACTTCTTCACGGCTGAGATAATTGCCGTTAATAAGGTTAAGAAGAAAGTGATGTTTTAAAATAGGGATATTATCTTCGAGCTTTTTTTCCTGTTCCTTTACTTTAAATGCAAGAGAGTTTAAAGCAGTATTTATAAAGTCGTACTCATTTTTTACCAATTCGGACGGCGAAGATGCTAATACTGCCCTGGTTACCCTAACCAGTTTCTTTAGCGGAGAGTAGAAATTCCTAGCAGAAAGCAGCGTTAGAATAACCCCTATAAGCAGTATGAATAAGGCTATAAAGATAATTACATTATTTAGGTAGCGGTACCCTTCAGTAATCTTAAAAACTGGTTTTATGGCTATATACTTCCAATTGTTGTATTCCGAGGTTACGTACGAAACTACTGATTTCTTTCCGTTAAAATTCGTAGTAAAGTAGCCGTTCCTGCTAGAATTATTTATTTTATCTCTACTACTACCGAATAGTTTACTAATATCAGCATTTAAATATTTTTTCTCACTGTGTAAAATTACAGTGCCATTTTCATTTACTATTAAAATTTGTCCAAAATCTATAGGAGCAGAATCCTTTATTATATTGTACAGCACATCTTCAGATATTGATATGGCTATACCGCCTAATAAATTATTATTTGAAGTTGAAAAAGGAAACTTTCTTATGAATGTAATCACATTCTTATAAGGTAACTCTACGCTGTTCGGATTTTTAACTTTTCTTGCGCCAACCCATGTGTAATTGCCATCCATGCTATCCAAAATCTTTATCCATTCTACATCAATCCAGTCCTGCTTGAAGGGCAGGGAAAGGTACTTCATACCTTCAGTTGAAAGAACAATATTATTCTTCTTATAATATATTGATATTGAATCAATAACAGGATTCAATACTTTCAAAGACCTCAAGTGATTGTATGCTTTGCCTATTCCTGATACATTTCCTTCAACAGGGTTTGAGAAAAAATATATTATGTCCTGCTTATCAGCGGTATCCTGCAGGATGGACAGGGATATCTTATCTATGCTTAAGAGCACAAAACTGTCTACAGACTTCTTGAGATGTCCTAACAGCTCGGAATTTGCTTTTATTGTTTGATTTTCCATATTCTTAAATATAAATTGATAAGAAAAACCTGAAATAATAGCAGTACATACTACAATAACAATGAAATATGACAGCAAAAGATTAAGCAGTGTACTGCTGATTTTTCTCTCATAATTGATACTGCAAACAAAATTAGATAGCCTTGCTTTTAGTCTATTTAAAAACATCTATAACCTCCAGTGGTGCAAGTCGAGGACCTTCTTATATGTTCTTTCCAAATATTAATTATAACATAATTATAGCAGTATGAGAACTATTTTCAATGCAACAAATTTTGAAGACTGCTGTAATTGTCTTTTCAATGAGTTTAGGCCACATATGTGATAAGTTTTTATACATTTTTATTGATTATATATGTCTGGTTTTTTAAAAAAACATTGATTATTAACCATTATTATTGATTATTAAAATTGACGTTAAAGATAGAGGAGGCTTATAATAAATTCATAAAACTTAATGTAAAAAACAGAGAAAGACAAGGAGACTTGTAATTTTGAAAATACCGAATATTAAACAAGATAATGTAAATAAAGCAAGACATAATATATTTAAAGAATACTGGAAATATAGGTACCTATTTCTTCTATTAGCATTTGGACTAATATACTATATTATATTCCATTATATACCAATGTATGGCATAGTTATTGCTTTTAAGAACTACAAATTCAGATTGGGGGTTTTCGGTAGCCCATGGATAGGTTTTGAAAACTTTAGAACCATGTTTAGAGGCGTTGATTTTTTTAATGTTTTCAGGAACACTCTGATAATAAGCTTCTATAAACTTATTTTTACCTTCCCTGCACCAATTATACTTGCGCTTTTACTTAATGAAGTAAGGAATAGAGCATATAAAAAGACTATACAGACTATAAGTTATTTACCACATTTTTTATCATGGGTAATTCTTGCAGGCGTGTTCATGCAGCTTCTTTCTCCTTCCCAGGGGCCTATAAACTATATTATTAAGTCATTAGGAGGAAAAGCCATATACTTTTTGGGTGACCCAAAGTGGTTTAGGACAACTCTTGTTGCTACTTCAGTATGGAAGGGAATCGGGTGGGGATCTATAATATATATTGCATCAATATCAAGTATAAATCCTGAGCTATATGAAGCTGCATATATTGATGGCGCAAACAGATTTGTGCAAACTATTAAAATAACCCTTCCGTCCATTGTACCTGTTATTACAATAATGTTCATACTTAGCACTGGATCTCTTATAAATGATGATTTTGATCAGATATTTAATTTATACAATCCTGCTGTTTACGATGTAGCTGATGTTATAAGCACTTACACTTACAGAATGGGACTGGTTCAAATGCAGTACAGTTTTTCTACGGCGGTAGGATTATTTAAGAATATTATATCATTTTTACTTATAATGATAACAAACTACATTACTTCACGTTTCAGTGAGTATGGAATATGGTGAGTTATTCATAAATGTTTTTAAGTTGACTTGAAAGACTATTTACAGGAGAAAGTTATTTTATGAAAAGGTCAAAGGGTGAAAAGATTTTCGACATATTTAATTATATATTACTCGGGATTTTAGGGTTCTGCACATTATACCCCTTTCTAAATGTCCTTACGATATCCTTAAGTACTCCGGCGGATATTAGCAGAGCAGGTTTACGTATATTACCACTTAATCCTGATTTTTATGGTTATAGAAAAATACTACAGAATAGTTATCTTCTTACAGGATACAAAAATACCATTATAAGGACAGTACTTGGAACAGCAGTTAATGTGGTGTTGTCTGCTATGGTTGCTTACCCTCTGTCAAAGAAATATCTTCCTCAAAGAAACTTGTGGACATCAATAATTGTTTTTACAATGTTTTTTAGCGGTGGATTGATACCTAGCTATCTTTTGGTACAAAAGCTTAAGCTTACAAACACAATATGGGCATTAATACTTCCTGGTGCAATTAATACATTTAATATGATAATTATCAGGAACTATTTTATGTCTCTTCCAGTTGAACTGGAAGAATCTGCTAGAATTGACGGAGCTAATGATATAAGAATACTTTTTTCTATCATACTACCTGTAAGTGCTCCGATTATTGCTACTGTTACTCTCTGGTATGCAGTTGGTCATTGGAATGCATGGTTTGATGCGCTTATATATATAACAAATGAAAAACTTATGGTCCTTCAGGTAATACTTAGAAAGATGGTTGTAGAAGGGTCAATGCAATATATGGAAACCAGTGGCACTGAGTTTGTTTCCGAGCACGAATTTCAACCTACTCCCGATGTTATCAAAGCAGCAACTATAATGGTTTCATCAATCCCAATTATTATGGTATATCCTTTTGTGCAAAAATACTTCATACAGGGTATTATGATAGGGTCTTTGAAAGGATGAGATTTTAACAAGCATCCTTGAAAGTAAATTTTAAGGGGCTTGAATAAAATATAAATCAAACAAGGAGGTTAATTAAAATGCGCAGTAAACTATTTAAAGTAGTTAAAATGGTCTCTATCCTGCTAGTAGTGTTTATAATGTTTTCATTGGCAGGGTGTGGGAAAACTGAAAAAGATAACGATTCCAAAGGGTCTAAAACTGGCAGTGAAAAGGAACCGGATAGTGAAAATAAGGAAGAAAAAGTCTATACTATTGACTGGAATGGTTTACAGTATGGACCAGTGAAAGATGATGCACCTGTTAAAAAGATTTTGGAAGAGAAGTTCAATGTTAAGTTTAACATGATCTATGTAGACAGATCTAAGTATCTTGAATTAATGAACCTGAAGTTTGCTAACAATGAAATACCTGATGTATTTACTGCACTAAATGTAAACACACTTATCCAGTGGGTTGATCAGGATTTGCTAGCAGAGATACCGGAATCTTTTATCAGAGAACATGCACCTAATATAGCTAAAGAAATCGATAGCTATAAGAAGTATGATGAAAAAGTATGGAAATTTAGTTTAGTAGATGGTAAAAATTATGGTATACTTGCACATAATGCCGATATGGTATACCATAGCCCGGTAATATGGAGAAATGATTGGCTTAAAAACGTAGGAATTAACAAACTGCCTGAGACTCTGGCAGAATTTGAAACTGCTCTCTATAAATTTGCAAAAGAAGACCCTGATAAAAATGGAAAGCCTGATACCTATGGATTATCGGCAGATGGATTTAACGCAATTTATGGAACTTCCGGATATTGGCCTACTTTTTGGAATAAAAAGGGCAATGAAGTTGTTTGGGGTGGAATTCAACCCGAAATTAAAC
The DNA here is from genome assembly GCA_013314855.1 of Bacillota bacterium. Lineage (NCBI taxonomy): Bacteria > Bacillati > Bacillota > Bacillota bacterium. Next base: position 31,056 of record JABUEW010000029.1, read on the forward strand.
AGGTGCTTGCTACTCTCAATAAGTGGTATAAAGACGGAGTAATAGATCCTGAATTTGTAACCGGTGAAAATCAGGGTGGTTATTGGGCTATTAGCCACGCTTTTGTAAACGGTAGAATTGGAATGACAGCCCGTGGAAACTATTATCACTGGAATTACCCCTATTATGAAGGCGAACCTGGCGGTGTAGGCAATTATGAGAACTTTGTAAAGATTCAGCCTAAAACAGCGAGTTATGCTTTTGGCAGACCTGCTATAGGAGCTGATGGTAAAACTGGAATGGGCATTGGAGGAGTAATTTCACATTTTTGTGTATTTGGTAAACAACTTGAAAAAGACCCTGATAAATTAGCCAGAATTTTAAAAATACTTGATGCTCTTGCTTCTGATTATGATTTGTACCTGAATGCCAAGTATGGAATAGAAGGACAGCATTGGGATTATACTGCTCAGAAAGAGCCCTGGTTTAAAGATGAGTTTAAATCAGTTGAAGCACAAGCTTCAATTGGAGCGGGTAATGCATTCCTTCCATGGCAGAGTATGGATTTTTATAGAAAGTTACGTCCCTTCCATTTTGCTTTCGCTGAAAAAAGTGTAAATTACGAGAAGTATGTAAATCAGGTGCCTGTAGGACTTCCTTCCAGCGGGAAATATAAGGCAGACCTGGATAAGCTTCAGGAACAGACCTTTATGAAAATTATTACTGGGGACCAAAGCATAGATTCCTTTGATACGTTTGTTGATCAATGGAATAAAATGGGTGGAGAGCAGCTTACTAAGGAAGCAAATGACTGGTATAAAAGTGTTACTTCAGGCAACTAAATCTATAGATACAGACATAAATATATGGATAAATATAAAGATAGACAAAATAAATTAAGGTTTAAATATTGTTTAACTCTATAAAAACTTTTATAATATAAATTGATGTAAATGGGATTTTTAGTTTAAGCCTGACTGGGATAGTCAGGCTTGAGCTTTTTCCAAGGATTTTAGTTTTAAGTAGCAGTATTGTTTATGTAGTAAAATGTTAAATTGGTAGCTAACATTATCCAAACATTAATATACAAGCATTAAGATCTAAAATATAATTCTAAAATATAATGGAAAGGCAGGTATTAAAATGTTTAACATAACCCAGAAGAATAAGCCTGTAACAGCAGTTATAGTAGGAGCCGGGCATCGTGCTTTGGCATATGCAGGATATGCCCTAACTAATCCTGAAAGGCTTAAGATTGTAGGAGTTGCTGACCCCAATGAATTAAGAAGAAAAAAAGTTGCTGAAACCTTTAATTTCAGTGAAGAGTATTGCTTTAGTTCTGCGGAAGAACTGGCTTCAAAGCCTAGGTTTGCTGATGCAGCCATTAATGGTACCATGGATCATCAACATGTACCTACATCAATTCCCCTATTGAAAGCAGGCTATCATATCCTGCTAGAAAAACCTTTTGCCACAAATGAGGAAGAAATGTGGCAGTTGGTTAAAACTGCAGAAAAGTATGACCGCAAAGTAATGATTTGCCATGTATTAAGATATGCACCCTTTTATAGGGCTATCAAGGAAAGACTTCTTTCAGGAGAAATTGGAGATATTATTAATATTCAAACTGTAGAACATGTCAGTTATCACCATATGGCAGTAGGATATGTGCGGGGCAAGTGGAGAAGTAAGAAATACTGTCATACATCGATGCTGCTGGCTAAATGCTGCCACGACTTGGATCTGATAATGTGGTTTAAAAGCGGAACAGATCCGGTGTCTGTAGCGAGTTTTGGAGGTAATTATCAGTTTGTCAGGGAGAAAATGCCAAAGGGCGCAGGAAACCGGTGCCTGGTTGACTGCCCTATTGAAGAGAACTGCCTGTATTCTGCCAAGAAACATTATATAGACCACCCAGACCGTTGGTCATTCTATGTTTGGGACTGCCTTGAGCATATAGATAACCCTACAATAGAACAAAAGATAGAATCACTCAAGAAAGATAATATTTACGGTAGATGTGTCTGGAAGTGTGATAATGACGTTGTAGACCATCAGTCGGTGGTTATATGGTTTAAAGACGGAAGTACAGCAACTCATAACATGATTGGAGGGGCTTCAAAACCCCAGCGTTCAATTCACATTATCGGTACCATTGGCGAAATCCAGGGGGTATTTGACGATTCTAAATTTGTAATCCGTAAAATCGACCCAAGACCAGGTAAAGAGTATAGCGAGCAAATTGTGGATCTTAATATTACCGGCGATATGACGGGCGCTTTTGCAGGTCACGGTGGTGGTGACTTGCGTTTGGCAAGCGATTTCGTTGACTTTGTACAGAACAGACCCCGGTCCATTTCGTGTACTTGTATACAGGATTCAATAAACGGACACCTTGCTGCTTTTCTCGCTGATAAATCGATGGAACAACACCGTGTAGTGGACTTCAATATATAAAGTAATCCAATATAGCAAGACGGGAATTCAATATAGTAGAATTCAGGTGAATGGGCATTACTATTAAAGGTATTTTTCATTAGAGCATTTAGTTGTAAAGATATCGAACTTAAGCGTCAAAAAGTTTCTCGCCTTTATAGGCGGGAGCTTAAATTGGCGCAAATGATATTGTTACTTTATTTAGGAGGGGGATTTCAAGTTCCCATCTTAATTCTTAAGCTAAGCTAAATTGTAAATATAGTTACATTCTAAACTAACTGCAGCTATAGCTTTTGCTCTTTACCGGCAAGGCTTAAATCTTGAAGAAGCAGAAATTATTGAGAAAGCTTTAATAGAAAGATATTTTTATAATAAAGACAATTTTTCACTGGATGAAATGCACTTGTGCCTTTTGAAATAGGAGGGAGAAAAATGGAATTAAAACTATTGGGAAAATATATCATTAAAGCCAGGATTGGTGCGAAAACAGGGCTACATAAATACCAAAACTTCCCATAAGCTTTGAATTCAAAAACCTTGAGGAAAACATTCAGGTTTTCCTGCTATTGAGTGAAAATTGCTTTGAGGAAAAGATATTTGAAGCAATTTGCCCGCAAAAACTGCCGGAAGAGTTTGAAGTATTTATTGATAGAGGAAATAATTATATTTCATTATCAACCTGGGGATTTATATTTTGGAATAAATTTGGCAAGAAATATCTTGGGAAAAAGTTGTATAATCTGCCTCATCTTAAATACTTAGATTCTTTCAAAAAAGATTTTGAAAAAGCGGAACCCGTCCAAAGAACTGATTTACAGCAAAGGCTTGCTTTTGTATCAGGAATAATATTGAATGAAGGGATGCCGAGCCTGCAGAAACATACAGGTATTAATTTTTCTCCATTAACATCAGTAAAAACATCCGACAGAGAGCCTATTTGGCATTTTCGTTTAAATGACGGAAGAAGAGTTACTTGCGAAATGAGAGGGAATGAACTTCTTTTAAGAAGATTTGGAGAACATGAGGTAGATGATAATCCGTAAGAAGGGGATGGTTCTACAAGGAGATGTGACACTGAGCGCTCACTGTAAAAGCATACACAGGACATAGCAGTAGAATTTTACTGTCAAACTCAGAAAAATATCTATTAAGTTGTAGATTATGGTATAATATATACATGCAGATAATACAAAGCAGGTGAGATTATGGATAAAGAAATTTTAATTACTTACGAGGAGTGGTATTATGTATAAGATGACATCACATGAAAGATTTATCAAAATATTTGAACATAAAGAAGCCGATAGAATTCCAATTTATGATATACCATGGGCAGGAACTATAAGACGGTGGCATAGGGAGGGGATGCCGGAGGGCATAAGCTATATAGATTATTTTGGCCTTGACAAAATAGCTCATATAAATGTGGATATCACACCGCAATATGAAGAAAAGACACTTGAGGAAACGGATGAGTACAGGATATATACCACTAAGTGGGGCGTAACTTTGAAAAGTTGGAAACAAGATGATTCCACGCCCGAGTTTATAAATTTCACTATAACAGACCCCGACAGATGGGTTGAAGCAAAAAAGCGTATGGTTCCTACGAAGGATAGAATTAACTGGGATTATCTTAAGAAAAACTATAAAAAGTGGCGTGAAGAGGGATATTGGATAGAAGCAGGGCTTTGGTTCGGCTTTGATGTTTCTCATTCTTGGGCAGTTGGAACCGAAAGGTTTCTTGTTGCGTTGGTTGAAGAACCGGAGTGGTGCATTGACATGTTCAACCACTTTCTTGACGTGAATATTGCGCTTTTGGAAATGGTGTGGGATGCCGGATATGAGTTTGACAGCGTTAAATGGCCGGATGATATGGGATACAAGCACAGTCAGTTCTTTTCGGTAAAAATGTATAGAGATCTTTTGAAGCCTGTACATAAAAGAGCTATAGACTGGGCACATTCCAGAGGTGTTAAGGCACATCTCCATTCGTGTGGAGATATTAATCCATTCATACCTGAGCTTATTGATATAGGTCTCGACGCTCTCAATCCTCTGGAGGTAAAGGCTGGAATGGATCCTATAGAATTAAAAAAGAAATACGGGAAGGACTTGGTGTTCCATGGAGGAATAAATGCAGTATTATGGGATGATACTGAAGCAATAGAGGCTGAGATGAGGAGAGTAATTCCAGTAATGAAGGACTCAGGAGGATACATTTTTTCTTCCGACCATTCCATACCGAATAGTGTTAGCTTTGAAAATTTCAAAAGGATAATTGATTTAGTGAAAGAATTGGGAAGTTATTAAAACAGTATGATACGGGACGTTTTGTTTTTCATATTGATTAGTTAATAAAATAAATAAAATAAGGAGCCTACTATGAGATTTTCGATGATTTGCCTTAACAGAATATTGGAATAAGCAAGGGTGTTGTTGACATGCCCGGAAAAGCGTTGCGCTTAGATATCAAGGTAATAGTGTTATCGGATGAATTAAATGTATGCTTAAATTTATGCATTATTGTTACATAATTGGATGAAATTACTATAAAAGGCAGTATTAATAGGTACGAATAAAATTTTGATGCTTCAGCTCTGAGGTTCTCTTTTTTTTTAGTTTCTGATCCAAAAATATGATATAATGTAAATCGATATTTTCGTAAATATTTATAATTCATAAATATTAGTAAAAGGTGATGGTTTGTGGCTGATATCGGCGAATTTAAGGAATTAGCCGCTTCTCTGTCCAGTGAGTACTACAAGCTTCTTTTATTGGTTGGCGGCAGCGGGAGAGGAAAGACAAGCTTTATAAGAAAAATCTGCAGTGAAGATACTGATAAATATAGATACATAAATTTAAACCGGGCATTATCTGAAAAGTTGAAGGAAATACCGATAGCAGAGAGATGCTACTATGTGCAGGATTACATAGATGATATTGTAAAAGATAATCCGGGTGATTTTTTGGTGTTGGATAACATAGAGATAATTTTCTCCAGGCACCTCCAGGTAGAGCCGTTAAGATTATTGAAAAATATTTCAAAATACAGAAAAACAATTACCGCGTGGCCGGGAAGCATAAAGGACGGATATTTGACCTATGCCGAACCCTGGCATAAGGATTATGTCAAATATAGTTTAAATGATTTGGAGTGCTTATATATAAATCTTGAGAGGGGTATGCAGTTATGAAGTATAGGGATTTAATACAGTTTGAACCTATTGAAACTGTAGTTAAATTGAAGGATGCGGATACCAGGAGTGAGGCGGAAAGACTGGTAAAAACCTATGTAATGTCGGACAGTATGGCTGATAGCTTAATAGGCGTAGTTTTGCCGCAATTGCAATTTGAACGGACTGTTGACAATAAAGGAGTTTTTATCGTCGGTAATTACGGCACGGGCAAATCCCACCTTATGTCGGTTATATCGGCGATTGCAGAAGATGCCGAGCTTTTGAACCTGGTAAAGCATGATGAATTTAAGAAACATGCTCAATCCATTGCAGGGAAGTTTGAAGTTTTAAGATTTGAAATCGGTGCTTCCAAGATGAATTTACGTGACATCATTTTAAGCAATATAGAAAAAGACCTGAAAAAACGGGGGATTGGCTATAAATTCCCACCTGTAGATAAAGTTACCGACAATAAACAATATTTGATTGAAATGATGGGGCTTTTTGAAGAAAAATATCCCGGCAAAGGATATTTGATAGTTGTTGACGAACTGCTTGATTACTTGCAGCATAAAAAAGAACTTGAAATTAAGTTTGACCTGGGGTTCTTGCGTGAAATGGGAGAAGTGAGCAAAAACACCCGTATAAGATTCATGGCGGGAGTACAGGAAACCCTATTTGACAATCCGTCTTTCTCGTTTGTTGCAAAAACCATATTAAAGGTTAAAGACAGGTATGAGCAGATCATAATAAAAAGAGAGGATATATCCTATGTGGTTTCTCAAAGACTGCTGCAAAAAAATAATGAACAGAAGGCATGGATAAGGGAGCACCTGCAGAATTTTAGCTCCATGTACAAAAACATGGCCGACCGGCTAGAAGAATATACAAACCTTTTTCCAATCCATCCTGCATACCTGGAGACATTTGAAAAAGTATACATAGCAGAAAAGAGAGAAGTACTGAAGACCATTACCATGACCATTCGGGAAATTCTTGATGAGGATGTTCCCCACGATGAGCCCGGTCTTGTTTCATACGATGCATACTGGACGTTTATAAAAAATAATCCGTCAAACAGGACTGACCCTGATATTAAGGAAGTGATTGATAAAAGTGAAATATTGGAGGGAATCATTAGGAATTCTTTCACGAGATTGCCGTATAAGCCAATGGCGCTGCGGATTATATATGCTTTAAGTGTCCACAGGCTGACAACCGGAAGCATCAACGTACCAATAGGAATAACGGTACAGAACATGAAGGATGACTTATGCATATATGATTCAATGCTCCCGGAGAAGGAAGAGGACTTTCTTATTACTACGATAGAAACGGTAATGAGAGAGATTTCCAATACCGTCAGCGGGCAGTTTATTGAATATAACCGTGAAAATGAGCAGTATTACCTTGATTTGAAAAAGGATATAGATTACAATGCAAGAATCCGGCAAAAAGCCGATGTGCTGGATGATGACAGCCTTAACGAATATTATTTTGACATCATCAATAAGGCAACCGAGTGGGATGCACCGGAGTATGTAACGGGTTTTAAAATATATGAATATGAGCTGCTCTGGGAGGATAAAAATGTTACAAGACAGGGGTACCGCTTTTTAGGAACCCCTAACGAACGTTCTACTGCACACCCCCCAAGGGATTTCTATGTTTATTTTTTGCCTCCTTACGGGGCAAATAATTATAATAGTGAAGACAATGAAGATGAAGTTTATTTTGAATTTATCGGTGATGATGAATTTAAAGATGTATTAAAATTGTATACTGCTGCACATAAAATGGCAGAGGTTTCATCAAGCGAAAGTAAAGCTACCTACCTAAATAAAGCTGCAGGATATCAGAAAAGTGCCATAAATTGGATACATAAAAACATAAGCCAATGTTTTAATGTAAGGTATAGGGGGGAGAGCAGGAGCATATTAAATTGGTTAACAGGTAGAAGATTGGGGGACAGGACCCTTAAGGAACAGATAGATATGGCTGCATCCGCCGGCCTGTCAACATGGTTTAACGAGCTGTACCCCGATTATCCAAGATTTTCACTGACTATAACATCAAACAATATAAATCAGATGTTCAAAAATGGGATGGAATATATTGCAGGTAAGGAAACCGATACAGGAATGAAAGTTCTTGATTCTTTTAAGCTTTTAGATGGAGATATAATTGCGCCCCATAAATCAGTGTATGGAAAATACTTCATTGATGTTATAAACAACCTGCCGCAAGGCAGAGTATTAAATAGGGGAGATATCATTGAGCGCATCAATGAAGATACGGAATATGACAGGAAGTTTAAATTGGAGCCCATTTGGGTGGCATTGATTTTGTCTGCAATGGTTTATAGCGGGGATATCATCCTTACAGTAGGAAAAAAGACTTATGATGCCACCATGCTTAAGGAACTGGCAGCAGAAAATACTTATGATTTGATAAATTTCAAACATTGCGAAAGACCAAGGGACATACCCATAGCCGTGTTAAAAAAGCTTTTTGAAATGTTGGGGTTACCTCCCGGACAGATTGTTAATGCCAACACAAGGGATGCTGCCGTAGCGGGCATGCTTATCAGGATAGATGAATATATTGAAAAAGCTTTGAAGGCCATTGTATTCCTCAATGGAGACACGACAATATGGGGGAGGCCTTCATTGGAACCTTATAAAGTTGAAAATTATAAGGGTAGTATCAGGAGTTTTAAAGAGTTCCTTGATTCTATAAAAAGATACAATACCCAGGCAAAACTTAAGAACTTTAAATATACCGGTGAAGATATTGAAAAACATGCGGCTGCTTTAAAGCAACTTGCCGAAATCGATAAAATAAAGGAACTAAAGACAACAATTGAGACCGATACTTCTTATATTTCAGCAGCAGAGGTTATATTAAATGATAAATCGTGGATGGACAAGGTAAATGCATTAAAAACAAAATTGGAAATGGCATTGAAGGATATCAACAGCATAGATGAAAACTTTATCCGGATATTCAATATTGAATTGGCAGAATTGAAAGACGAGTATATAAGCCTGTACATGGAGCTTCATAAAAAGCACAGGCTTGATTTAAAGGGTGACAATGCCAAAAAGAGGATTATGAGGGGGAATGAGCTGAATAACCTGAAAAGACTGACTGCCATTGAGGGCATACTTCCGGTTATCAGGTTAACGAAAATCCTGGAGAAAATTTCCGGATTAAACACTTGTTATAACCTTACGGAACAGGATATGAAAAGCAAGTATATATGCCCACACTGTAAATTTAACCCCTCGGAGGGCAGTAAGCCCGTATACGGAGTAATTGACTCGGTGGAGAATGATATTGACAGGCTTTATGAAGAATGGACCGAAATTATTATAAACAGCATAGAAGACCCAATGGTAAAAGGGAATATACCTTATTTGAAGCCGGAGCAGCAGGAAGCAATAAACAAGCTACTAAATACAGGAAAGCTACCTGATGTTATTGATGGGAACTTTATATCAGGTGTCAATACATTAATGCAAGGCCTTGAAAAAATTGAAGTATCTATAGAAGATATGAAGAAAGCCGTATTCGGCGATGGCCCTGCCGGTATAGATGATATCAGGGCGAGATTTGAAAGATTCATAGGAGAACTCACAAAAGGCAAAGACGAGAACAAAGTAAGAATTATTATAAAATAGTGGAGTGGGGGTAGCATCATGGAATTAACCAAGGAAATGATAGATAAAGTAAGGGATATTGACGGATTTCCCATAGGTAAAGATGAGGATATTATTAAACCCTAACTTTTCGACTTTACGTAATATGCATTCCTAATGAATCCATAAGAACCTTTGTCTTATTGGCAATTTCAGACGTCACCCATTGCTGATTAATTTTTAATTTATGATGCATTAATATTATATTCAGTGATGTGAATAAAGTCAAGTATTCAACACATGCACCAGAGCTGAAGCATGAAAATTTTATTCTTATCCATTAATAGTGGCTGCGTTAGTAATTTTATCCAATTATATAATAATATTACATAAATTTAACCATACGTTTAAGTCATCGGATAACACTATAACC
>JABUEW010000030.1 GCA_013314855.1 Bacillota bacterium
GGTTATAGTGTTATCCGATGACTTAAACGTATGGTTAAATTTATGTAATATTATTATATAATTGGATAAAATTACTAACGCAGCCACTATTAATGGATAAGAATAAAATTTTCATGCTTCAGCTCTGACATTGGCTATAAAATGTTGACAAAGGTATATATTCAAAGTTAAAATAAAGAAAGTTTTATGAAGCAATATAGGAGCGTGATATACAAGTGAAAAATGAAATAATACTTAGCGGAATGAGGCCTACGGGCTTACTCCATTTGGGGAACTATTTTGGTGCCCTCGAAAATTGGATTAAACTACAAGATGAGTATAAATGTTTATTTTTCATTGCTGATTGGCATGCATTGACCACAGGGTATGAAGATACCTCGGAACTTAAAACCAATATTACAAATGTTGTTATAGATTGGCTGAGTGTAGGTCTCGACCCCAATAAATGTACCATTTTTTTGCAATCATCCATAAAAGAACATGCGGAGTTACACTTGTTATTTTCGATGATAACTCCATTGGCATGGCTATTTCGTTGTCCTACCTATAAGGACCAGATTGCACAAATGAAAGATAAAAACATTACAACTTATGGATTTTTAGGTTACCCTTGCTTGCAGGCAGCAGATATATTAATATACAAGGCAAATTATGTTCCTGTAGGTGAAGATCAACTTCCTCATCTTGAGTTAACAAGAGAAATAGCAAGAAGGTTTAACTATATTTATAAAGAAGTATTTCCGGAACCAAAGCCCATATTGACAAAAGCTAAGGTACTTCCCGGCATAGATGGAAAGAAAATGAGTAAAAGCTATGGCAATACAATCTCACTTTCCGATAGCCCGGATGTAGTACAAAAAAAAGTAAGCATGATGATAACAGACCCTGAAAGGATACGGAAAGATGACCCCGGTCATCCTGAAGTTTGTACTGTATTTGCATTCCATAAGGTATTCAGCGAAGAAAATATAAATGAAGTTGAAGAGCAGTGTAAAAAAGGGAAGATTGGATGCGTCCAGTGCAAACGGAATCTAGCCAAAAAAATGGTAGAATACTTGTCACCTATATATGAAAAAAGACAGGAGCTTTTAAATAAGCCAGAGTATGTTAAAGAAATTATTCAGGAAGGTAACCAAGAAGCAGAAAAAATTGCCCAAAAAACGATGGAAGAAATTCGAAATGTAATGGGTATAGATTGGATAAATAACGCATAATAACGGGGGTCAGGAATTATGAAAAGTTCTTTATCCGATGCCTGTACAATAAAGGTAGGAAATTTTGAAGGGCCTTTTGATTTGTTATTTCATCTAATTGAAAAAAATAAGGTTGATATTTACGATATTCCAATTAGTGAAATTACCGATCAATATATGGCCTATCTTTTTTCCATGCAAAAAATGGATTTAGGGGTGGCAAGCGAATTTCTTGTAATGGCAGCCAACTTACTACATATAAAGTCCAGAATGCTTCTTCCCTCCAGAAAAGAAGGAGAAACAGAAGCAGGAGGCCAGGATCCGCGGGATGAACTGGCGGAAAAACTAATAGAATACAAAAAATACAAGGAAATTTCTTTATATTTACAAAAGCTTGAGGCGAAATGGTCTAAAGTATACTATAAATCTCCTGAAATATATACTATTGAAGCTTCTAATGATAAACTGGTAGTATCTGCTGAAACATTAAAAAATGTTTACTTAAAACTATTAAGTAAACATCAGAATAAATTAAACAAAAGAGCAGAAGAAATAGATCAAATTTTCCAAAAAGAAAAAGTGTCAATAAAAAGCAAAATGAAGCAAATACAACAAATATTGATAAGTAAGGGGAAATTTGTTTTTACCAAGCTGTTTTTTCCCGGCAGAAAATCTCTGACTGAAATTGTAACAGCTTTTCTTGCTTTGTTAGTGCTCGTTAAAACAGGGAAAGCAACAATTGAACAAAAAAAGCAGTTTTCTGATATCCTTGTAAGGCGTTTAAATAAAAAACAAGGACGGTAGTTTGAAATATGGACAATAATACTAATATTGACAATAATATTTTTGACAATAATATTTTTAAGCAAAACCTTAATAATAATGAAGGGTTTAATGAAAGAATTGAAGGTATTATAGAAAGTCTGCTTTTTGTGTCCGGAGATCCATTAGCACCTGATAAAATTGCAGATATTTTGAAATTGGACAAAAAATGTGTTAAACAAATAATTGATGGTATGAAAAAAATTTATGAAGCTAAGAGTAGAGGAATCATGATAAGAGAAATAAATGGGTGTTACCAGTTATGTACAAAGTTGGAGCATTTTAAATACGTGAAAAAGCTTTTTGAACCCAGACAAAAACAAGTATTATCACAGGCAGCATATGAGACCCTTGCTATTATTGCATACAACAGGCCTGTTACAAAAGCAAAAATTGATGAGATTAGAGGAGTAAATTCCGACAGTGCAATAGCAAAACTTATGGAACGAAACCTTATAAGAGAAGCAGGACGTATGGATTCCCCCGGGAAGCCTATCCTGTATGAGACGACAGAAGAATTCTTAAGATGTTTTGGATTCGATTCTTATGAAGATTTGCCTCACATAGACGACATTTTAAAAATTGGACAACAAGAATAGGTGTAAATAATATTAACGATTAAAATGCCTATTTTTGGATACAATAACCGGATGAGGTGTAGTAATGATTTATCCGGTTATCATTATTTTTACTATTATATTATTATTGGTTTTTTTAGCCAAATTTAAAGTATTATTAGATTATTCCAAAAAAGGGGAAGATGATAAAATTTCATTAAGGTTATCCTCCCTGGGAGGCCTATTTAAATTAGAATATGAAATCCCAATGGCTGATATATGGAAATTGGGAATCAGAAGTATAAAGATATATAAAGGGTATAAGGAAAAAACAAAAGAAAAGCATATAGATATTAAAGAATTATATGATAGGTATAAACATATCAAAAACATTATTAAAAAATATAGTAATTTTACCAAGAGGATTAAAAACTACTTAATAATTGATAAAAGAATTATAATTGAAAAATTTAGGCTATCCATTATAACAGGTACAGAAGATGCATTTCAGACAGGGATTATTAGTGGTGTAATCTGGACATTATTAGGGAATATAGATTCATTCATTTCAAATAATTTTAGAGTATTGGACAAGTATTTTTTTATAAAGCCGAATTATTTGGAAGAAGTGTTAGAAATTGATTTTTTGTGCATAATAAGTATTAGAGTTGTCCATATTATAGTGGTAGGACTAATATTTTTAATTACAAAGATTAAAGAAGAATTTAACGATAGGCGGTGGTTTAAATGGCACAGCATCCAATAGAGAGTCTGATGACAACAGCAATGGAAAGCATTAAGGAAATGGTGGATGTAAATACAATAGTAGGAGATGCAGTCCAGGCCCCTGACGGGACTGTAATTATTCCAATTTCAAGAGTAGCATTCGGCTTTGCGGCAGGAGGCGGAGAATATGGAATTACTCATGCTAACAAAGGTAAATCCGATTATATGGACGATGAAGCCGGTGGGGAACAAAATAAATACCCCTTTGCAGGGGGAAGCGGGGCAGGTGTAAGTATTAATCCCGTAGCTTTTATGGTGGTAGGAAACGGCCAAATCAGGCTACTTCCCGTTAACCTTAATTCTTCTGTCGACAAAATACTTGACCTTGTCCCTGACTTAATTAATAAACTAAATGAAACTGTAAGGAAAAAAATTATAATAAAAAAAGATTTATCTTCAAAAAACGACCAGGATAAAAAACAATGATCCAATGTATAAGAGAAATTCTATAGAATACATGTTGACCCATTTGACAGTGTACATTACAATGTTAATTGCAGAACGAAAATCCCTGCAATTCATTGCAGGCGTTGGTAAGTAGGTGGGTTTTTACATGTATAAAATTAGATTGCAAAAGTTTATTGCTATATCCGGAGTTAGATCAAGAAGGAAAGCTGAAGAATTAATCAGGCAGGGCAGAGTTGAAGTAAATGGAGAGGTAGTGTTTGAACCATGGTTTCCTGTAGGAGAAGGCGACTGTATAAAAGTTGACGGAAAAAGAATTTCCCTTGAAGAAAAAAAGGTTTATATTATGCTTAATAAACCTGAAGGGTACGTAAGTACGGTAAAAGATCAGTTTTCCAGAAAAACAGTATTAGACCTGGTTAATGGAGTAAAAGGAAGAATCTATCCTGTAGGGAGGCTCGACTATGATACATCGGGCCTTTTATTGCTTACAAATGATGGTGAATTTGCATATAAACTGACACATCCCAAGCATGAAATTAAAAAAGTGTATGTTGCTGAAGTTAAAGGAATCCTTAATAGCGAAGAAATTCAAAAATTTGAAAGCGGCCTTAGGATAGATAACTTTAAAACATCTCCCGCAAAACTTCGAATATTAAAGAAAAAGAACGATGCATGTATTCTTGAAATAACAATACATGAAGGGAAAAACCGCCAGGTAAGGAAAATGTGCGAAGCAATAGGACATCCTGTTATTAGACTGAAGCGCATTGCCGTCGGAAGTTTAAGTATAGGCAAATTACCTGAAGGACAATGGAGATATCTTACTAAAGAAGAAGTGGAAATGCTAATGAGCCTTTAGATAAAATTTCTTTTGACAAATAATTAATTACATTTTAAAATATATTAAAAATTATGAAATATTAAAAATTATGAAATATAAATAACATTGCTTCTTAAATAATACTTTCAAAAGTGGAGGAATATGTATATGGAGCTTTGGTATACAGAATATCAAACCCCGGCAGTGGGTTTAACATGTAAGGTTAAAAAAACTTATTTTACTGAAAAAACAGAATATCAGGAACTAGCATTAATTGAAACGGAACAATTCGGAAAGATGTTGGTGCTTGACGGTACTGTACAGACTACGATAGAGGATGAATTTGTTTATCATGAAATGATAACCCATATACCTCTATTTACCCATAAAAATCCGAAGAATATATTGGTCGTTGGAGGAGGAGATGGAGGGGCAATCAGAGAGGTTCTGAAGCATGAGTCTGTACAAAAGGTAATACTTGCAGAAATTGATAGACAGGTTGTTGAAGTATCAATGGAATTTCTGCCGGAAATAAGTTGCGGCTTGAAAGATAGCAGGGTTGAAGTTAATTTTACCGATGGTATAAAATATGTCAAGGAACACAAGGATGAATTTGATATTATAATTATTGACTCTACAGATCCGGTAGGACCGGCGGTAGGACTTTTTACCTTAGACTTCTATAAGTCCATTTATGAAGCATTAAAACTTGATGGTATATTTGTTGCTCAAACAGAGTCTCCTTTTTTTCATAAAGATTTAATTAGAAAAGTCTTTACGGATGTTAGAGCAGTATTTCCAATTACCAGGTTATATACATGCTCTATACCTACTTACCCAAGCGGCTATTGGAGCTTTACAATGGGGTCGAAAAAATATGACCCCCTGGAAACTGATACATCATTATTACCTTTAATTAATACAAGGTACTATTGCCCTGAAATTCATAAGGCAGTATTTAAGCTTCCAAGGTTTGTATCTGAGATAATTAAACTATAGGCTATGTATATTATAAACTATAAAAAAACAAACTAAATGGTATTTGAGGTAGTAATATGAGTTTAAAAGACGGAAATTCTACTCTTGGAACAAGATTCATGGCTTCGGTTGAAAAATATAATAATGCAGATGTAATTATGGTGGGTGTACCAATGGACTATACTTCCAGTTTTAAGCCCGGTTCTAGGTTTGGACCCCAGAAAATAAGGGAAGTTTCAGTTGGACTTGAAGAATATAGTTTGTATTTAAATAGGAGTATCAGTACTACCGCGTTTTTTGACTGTGGCGATCTGGAACTACCTTTCGGAGATGTCCAAGGAAGTCTTAAAATAATTGAAGAAGCTGCAGAAGAGATACTTAAGGATAATAAAATTCCCTTATTTATAGGTGGAGAGCATCTTATAAGTGTTCCTGCAATAAAACAGGTTTATAAAAAATATGGCAATGATCTAATTGTATTTCACTTTGATGCTCATGCCGATTTAAGGGATGGTTATATAGGGTGTAATAACTCGCATGCTTCAGCTATTAGAAGAATAACGGATTTTATGCCGGGGAAGAATATCTTTCAGTTTGGGGTAAGGTCAGGCACTGAGGAAGAATTCAATTTTGCTATGAAAAATACCAATTTGTATAAATATGATGTTTTACGTCCCCTTGAGGAAGTTATAAAAATAGTTGACAAAAGACCTGTTTATATAACTCTTGATATAGATGTGGTAGATCCGGCTTATGCGAATGGCACAGGTACTCCGGAACCTGGTGGCATAAGCTCAAGAGAAATAATTCAGTCCATAACCCTGTTAAAGGGGCTGAATGTTATAGGTGCTGATGTAGTTGAGGTGTCGCCGGTTTATGACCTTTCTGACAGGACAGCTTTACTTGCTGCTAAAATAATAAGGGAACTATTGTTAATAATTAAATAATTGAAGGAAAATTGAGGGGAAACGAAAAATAAGGTTTGCATATTGTCTTATAATAGATTATAATAACTGTATATGCTATTTGTTAAATAAGTGTCAAAAACATACAAATAAAAATGCATAAATATTGATAAATAAACAAAACTATAATAAATATTAATTATAATTAAGTTTAAAAATATTAAGAATGTGGTGGGGTGAGTAGCTTAATGACAAATGTTGACAAGATAAACCAGCTTAAGGAAAAACGAGCAAAGGTAGAGTTGGGTGGGGGACCGGAAGCTATAGAAAAGCAACACAAGGCAGGAAAGAAAACAGCCAGGGAAAGGATCAACATACTTTTGGATGAAAATAGTTTTGTTGAAATGGATGTGTTTGTAGAAACCAGCAGTGTCGATTTCGGTATGCAGAATAAGAAAGTCCCGGGTGACGGTGTAGTTACAGGTTATGGTACAATTGATGGCCGTCCTGTATATATAGCTGCCCAGGATTTTACTGTAATAGGCGGTACTCTTGGCGAAGCCCATGCAAGAAAAATAGTTAAGGTTATGGATATGGCAATGAAGATGGGAACTCCATTTATAACAATAAATGATTCGGGTGGCGCCAGAATACATGAAGGCATTAACGCGTTAAGCGGATATGGAGACATATTCCTGCGTAACACATTAGCTTCGGGAGTTATTCCTCAAATTTCGTTAATTATGGGTCCCTGCGCAGGTGGGGCATGTTATTCTCCTGCTATAACTGATTTTATTTTTATGGTAGAAAATCAAGGACAAATGTACATAACAGGAAATCAGGTTATTAAAGCAGTAACAGGTGAGGATGTATCTCTTGAGGAACTGGGAGGTGCTTCTGTACACAATTCTATCAGCGGTGTAGCACACTTTAAATATCCATCAGAAGAAGAATGCATAAAAAATGTTAGGAGACTAATAAGTTTTTTACCTGACAATAACCTTTCCGGTGTTCCTTCGTATACTGCGGATGACGATTTAAACAGGCTTGCAGAGGATATGATTGACTTAATTCCGGATGAAGCCAATAAGCCTTATGATATGATGGATGTTATTACAAGGGTTGTAGATAATGGAGACTTTTTTGAAGTACATAAATATTTTGCTCAAAACATTATAGTTGGTTTTGCAAGGATGAACGGGAGGACTATTGGCATAGTTGCCAACCAGCCAAAAGTAATGGCAGGAAGTCTGGATGTTAATTCATCAGATAAGGCAGCCAGGTTTGTAAGGTTCTGTGATGCCTTCAATATTCCATTGGTAACATTTACCGATGTACCTGCATTCTTGCCTGGGGTAGGCCAGGAGCATAGCGGAATAATAAGGCATGGTGCTAAACTATTATATGCTTTTGCTGAAGCAACAGTACCCAAGGTTAATGTTATTGTGAGAAAGGCTTATGGAGGAGCATATATAGCAATGAACAGTAAGACCTTGGGAGCGGACATGGTATTTGCATGGCCTACAGCTGAAATAGCCGTAATGGGAGCAGAAGGAGCAGCAAATATCATATTCAGGAAGGAAATTGCGGAAGCCGATGACCCTGTAGCTACCAGAAAGGCAAAAATAGAGGAATACCGCAATAAGTTTTCTAATCCTTATGTAGCAGCGGCCAGGGGATTTGTGGATGATGTAATTGACCCTGCAGCAACAAGGCCCATAGTTGCAAGTGCCCTTGAAATGCTTGCAGGTAAAAGGGAAAACAGGCCGCCAAAAAAACACGGCAATATACCTTTATAATTACTATAAATAAATTACAGTTTAGGGGGATTTGATATGAAAAAATTTTTAATAAAGGTTAATGGAAATGAATATGAGGTAGAGGTAGAGGAAATAAGACAGGATAGAACAGAAGGACAGGTTATACAGGAGATAAAGAGCGTAAACCCTTCTCCTGTTAAAACAGCACCTGTTTCGCCTGCAGCCGGGGCTGCAACACCTAAAACCGAGGCCCCTAAGGTTAGCAATGAAGTACCGTCCGGTGCTGAAACTGTTAATGCACCAATGCCAGGTGTTATTCTTTCTGTAAATGTAAATACAGGTGATACGGTTAAAAAAGGTGATGTATTATTAATACTTGAAGCTATGAAAATGGAAAACGAAATTGTTTCTCCAAAAGACGGGAAAATTGCGTCGATAAATGTTTCAAAAGGAGCCTCTGTTAATGCAGGAGATGTACTTTTGTCCATAAGTTAATCATATATAGTGAAACTGAGTGAAAGGAGATGATTGTGCGATGGCTAAGGTCCAGATAACTGAAACAGTTTTAAGAGATGCACATCAGTCCCTGATAGCAACAAGAATGAAAACAGAGGATATGCTTCCTATAATAGAAAAGTTAGATAAGGTAGGATATCATTCTCTGGAATGTTGGGGCGGTGCAACCTTTGATGCGTCTCTCAGGTTTTTACAAGAGGATCCGTGGGAAAGATTAAGAACTATTAGAAAGGGCGTTAAGAGCACAAAACTGCAAATGCTTTTAAGGGGGCAAAACCTTTTGGGATATAAGCATTATGCAGATGATGTTGTAGAATACTTTGTACAGAAAGCGATAGCAAATGGTATAGATATTGTCCGCATATTTGATGCCTTGAATGATGTACGGAATATAGAGACGGCAATAAAGGCGTGCAAAAAAGAGAAAGGGCATGCGCAGGCGGCAGTATGTTATACAATAAGTCCTGTGCATGACCTGGAACATTTTGTTAAGGTTGCGAAAGACCTTGTCGACCTTGGTGCAGATTCCATATGTATAAAAGATATGGCAGGCCTGTTACTCCCTTATCCAGCATATGATTTGGTTAAGGCTTTAAAAGAAAATGTTAATGTTCCCATACAATTACATACCCATTACACCAGCGGTGTAGCTTCAATGACTTATTTAAAGGCGATTGAAGCAGGAGTTGATGTTGTAGACTGTGCTATTTCACCTTTGGCTATGGGAACTTCACAGCCCCCTACAGAACCGCTTGTTGCAACTTTGAAAGATACTCAATATGATACGGATTACGATCTTAATTTGTTAAGTGAAATTGCGGATTATTTTAAACCTTTGAAGGAAAAATATATTGAAAATAAGTTATTGGATATAAAGGTTATGGGCGTTGATGTAAATACTTTAAAGTACCAGGTACCCGGCGGCATGCTTTCCAACCTTGTATCACAGCTTAAACAGGCAAATCAGGAGAATAAGTTTGAAGAAGTCCTGAAGGAAGTGCCGAGAGTAAGGGCTGATTTTGGTTATCCTCCCCTGGTAACTCCAACAAGCCAGATAGTTGGTACCCAGGCAGTATTGAATGTTATAAGCGGAGAAAGGTACAAAATGGTTCCTAAAGAATCTAAAGCTCTAGTTAAAGGTGAATACGGCAAGACACCTGCACCAATACCTAAAGAAATCCAAGATTTAATACTAAAAGGTGAAGAACCTATAACATGCAGGCCGGCTGACCTTATAGAGCCTGAATTGGACAAAATTAAAAATCAAATGAAGGTATATATGGAACAAGAGGAAGATATTTTATCTTATGCACTGTTCCCCCAGGTAGCTGAAAATTACTTTAAATATAGGCAGGCTAAAAAATATAAAATAGACAGTAACCTGGTTGATTTTGAAAATCAAACCCATCCGATATAAGTTATATAAGTAATGATAATTATTAAATTAATCATGTATCAAAAAGGGGACATTCCAGTATTAAAATGTAATATTCTTAGTCCAGCAGGCATGTCCCCTTACACAAGTGGAGGGTATCAGGTTGAATAACCAAAAACATGATTTGCTAAAAGAAATACATAATAAGTATACTGAATTTAGTAAAGGGCAAAAAATGATTGCCAACTATATAATCAATAATTATGATAAAGCTGCTTTTATGACTGCCTCAAAATTAGGCCAGGTGGTAGGCGTTAGCGAATCTACTGTGGTAAGATTTGCTACAAAGATCGGATTTGATGGTTATCCGCAGCTCCAAAAAATGTTGCAGGAGCTGGTGAAAAGTAAATTAACTTCCATACAAAGAATAGCCATATCCTCAAGCAAGCTAAGTGAGGAAAATGTGTTAAAAAGTGTACTGCAATCAGATATGGAAAAAATTAAATTAACCCTTGAAGAAATTGATCAGGAAGAGTTTAATAATGTTGTAGAATCTATTTTAAGAGCAAATAGAATATATATATTGGGAGTGAGAAGCTCTGCTTCTCTTGCAAGTTTCCTTGGTTTTTATTTTAACCTAATATTCTCAAATGTGAGGCTTGTCCATACAACAAGCGTTAGTGAAATGTTTGAGCAAATTGTGAGAGCGTCTGAGGGAGATGTGGTCATCGGAATTAGTTTTCCCAGATACTCAAAAAGGACTATCAAAGCAATGCAATTTGCCAGAGATACCGGGGCAACAGTAATAGCAATAACCGACAGTAAAAAATCCCCAATAGCATCCTCTGCCCATTATTCTCTTATTGCCCGAAGTGATATGGCTTCTTTTGCTGATTCCCTAGTTGCCCCATTAAGCGTAATAAATGCACTAATTGTAGCTATAGGAATGAAAAAACACGATGAAGTATATGATATATTTAATAAATTAGAAAAAATATGGGATGAATACCAGGTATATGAAAAATATGATGACACTAGTAATTCGCCATTTGATTAACATAATTAAACTAAAAATAATAATTATGTTAATGGTTTAATTGAAAATATTCCGGGTAACGGAATTTTTTTATATTCTTGTTTCTATACTTTTTTCTATACTTTCTCCACCGCGTATAATGCCGGCATAAGTTGTTGAATAATATAATAAAGGTAATAAGAATAAATAATGAGGCATGGAAAATGAACTCTAAACAATTTAATCAATGTAAAAGAAAACAAAAAAGTTTAAAAATAAAAAGCAAAGTATTAAGAATTAATGTGGAAAAAATTCTATTTGTTTCTTTCATAATATTTTTTACTGTGTTGATTGTAGCTCAAATAGCCCTTACAAAACCTACTATAATGGTAGAGATGACTATGGACACAGGAATAGAAGGAGTACCCTTAAAAAGTGAAGAGTTTTTATATAGTTATGGAGAGTTAACCCTTAAATTAATTGGCAATTGTTTCGGGCAGGATGTAAAAATTCTTGTAAATGGAGATGAAAAGGATTCTTTTTTAAACAGGGAAAAAACAATAAAAGTGAAGAATGGCGATGTAATTGAAATTGATGGTACTGAAATAAATGATTATATTGATGTAATAATTGTTTCAAAGAGCGACAATATAAAGACGAACTGCCTTGGCCAAAAGTTCCGTATAAAATCCGAAGTTAAAAAAATAATTAAAGTAAAAATAGAATAATTTATTGTTTTTAAGATTTTAATCTTATATAATATTTAATTAGTTGATAATCTAACTATCATGGATGGGTAATTTTGACACACAATAAATTATACAATGAAAGGTGTCGAAAGTGTTAATTATGGAAAATATAAGGCAGTATGGCAGTAAGGAAATAGCTGTTGCGGCAATTAAAGTTGCATTAACTTCGGACAGGCGTGAAGAAAAACAGCTTCAGCAGGAGTTCTTGAAAATAGGAATAAGTACTGCAGCTGTTGATTATGGAGGCGAATTTATAAACTCGGTTATGAAAATTGTGGAAAGAGCCGTAGTTTCTTCAAAACGTGAGGGTGTTATAGGCAACAGCCATTCTGAAGAAGGAGCTGTTGCAGGGGCAACACGTGAAGCTATTTCGCAAATCATGCCCAAGGCTATTGGTCTAAATGTTGGAGGTAAAATTGGAATTGCCCGACATGGAGACCATATAAGCGTAGCAATATTCTTTGGGATTGGACTGTTGCATTTAAATGAAGTTGCTATAGGACTGGGACATAGGGTTGTATGATATCCGAGTCATATTAAAATTAAACATATTAAATATAAAATATAAATTTTCGAAGTATGGTATAAAGGAGGAATCAATTTGCCTGTACGGGCTATAAGAGGTGCAACAACGATTGATGAGAATACTGTTGATGAAATAATAAAGGAAACCAAGCATTTATTGCGTAAAATGGTTGAAGAAAATAACATCGAAAAAGATGATATTATAAGTATAATATTTTCAACAACAAGGGATATAAATGCAACATTTCCTGCAGTAGCAGCAAGGGAAATGGGTTGGACTGATATTGCACTAATGTGTACAAATGAGATGGAAGTACCCGGTAGTTTGCAGATGTGTATACGGGTATTAATGCATATAAATACTAAAAAAACCTATAGGAAAATAAAATATGTATATTTAAAGGGGGCAAAGGTTTTAAGGCCCGAATTTGCAGAATAATTAATATAATAAAATAATACATAACGAAATAATAAACGTATAAGGATATAGGAGGTTATACTTATTAATGATTAACGTAGCAATAGATGGGCCGGCAGGAGCTGGAAAAAGTACAATTGCAAAAATAATTGCTGAAATATTGGGAATAGTTTATCTTGATACAGGTGCAATGTATAGAACTGTTGCCGTGAAAGCTATTAGGGAAGGAATAGATACAAAAGACAGGGATAAACTATCTGAGCTTGTTAAAAATATTGATATGGAGATGATATTTGAAGGTAATGAGCAGCACATGATACTGGATAAAGAGGATGTAAGCAAGCTTATTAGAAGTCCGGAGATATCTGTAGAGGCTTCAAATGTAGCTGTAATTCCTGAGGTAAGGCTGAAAATGACAGAACTTCAGAGGGAATTTGCTTCGAGAAACAGTGTTGTTATGGAAGGACGGGATATTGGTACTTACGTACTTCCAGATGCAAAAGTTAAAATATTTTTAACGGCATCTATAGAAGAAAGGGCAAAAAGAAAATATAGCCAGCTTATTGCCAAAGGAATAACCCATATATCGCTAGAAGAAATAAGAAAGGAAATTGAGTATAGAGATAGAAATGACAGCAGCAGAGAGTTTGCACCTTTAATGAAAGCTAAGGATGCAATTGAAATAGATACAACAAATTTGACTATAGGACAAGTTGCCGATAAAATATTGAATTATATAAGGAATATATATAAAAATATTTAGAATACCGAGGAGTAATTGATGAGGGATATGGTATCATTATTCAAACTATTATCCAGTATTATTTTTAAATTATTTTATAAAGTAGAGCTTGTTGGCATTTCGAATGTACCATTAAAAGGCGGAGCAATTCTTTGCGCCAATCATCCCGGTACATTGGATATGTTTTTTATCGGGTATAAATTAAAACGTGTCGTCCATTATATGGCAAAGGAGGAGTTGTTCAAGAATCCAATATTAGCTTTTATATTACGCAAACTTGGAGCTTTCCCCATCAAAAGAGGAAAAGCTGATGTGGAATCTATTAAAACAGCTATTAGGCTAATCAATGAAGGACATATTGTGGGTATACTCCCTGAAGGAACAAGGACAGGATTTAAAAACAAAAAAAAAGTACAACCTAAGCCCGGGGTAGCCATGGTTGCCACAAAAATCAAGACACCTATTATCCCTGTTGCAGTATCGGGAAATTACAGGCTGTTCAGCAAGGTAAGGGTAATATATGGTAAGCCTTTTTATCTTGATTTTGAAGAGAAGAAAAAATATACAATGGATGAGTTAAAAGCAATTAGTCAGAAAATAATGAATAAGATTTATTCTTTATTGGAGGAAAAATGAATTGGAAATCATACTTGCCAAAACGGCCGGTTTTTGTTTCGGAGTAAACAATGCGATAAAAACTATTTTTAATTTACTTGAATATGCAGATAAAAAGATATATACATTGGGACCAATAATTCATAACCAGCCTATGGTAGATTACCTTAAAACCCTTGGAGTTATACCGGTAGACAATATAGATAGCATTGAACCGCCGGCATATGTTATAATAAGGGCTCACGGAGTTGGTCAGGCTATTTATGAAGATATAGAGAAAAGAGGTTTAACACTGGTTGATGCGACATGTCCTTATGTCAAAAAAATCCACAATTTAGTTAGAGATAAATATAACGAAGGTTATAAGATTATAATTGCAGGAGATAAAGAACACCCTGAAGTCATAGGAATTAATGGATGGTGTAACAATCAAGCAATTATAGTAAACAATGTTAATGATCTGTACAATCTTCCAGATAGTGATGAAAGAGTTTTTGCTTCAGCCCAGACTACGTTTAGTTATGAAAACTGGTTATCAATTGTTGAAACATTAAAAACTAAATTTAAAAACATGGAAAAACAGAATACAATATGTAATGCAACAACAAAAAGGCAAAAGGAAGCAGAAGAATTATCAAAAGAAGTGGACATGATGCTGGTTTTAGGAGGTAAAGATAGCTCCAATACTCAAAAATTATTTGAAATATGTAAAATGAATTGTCCTAGGACCTATAAAATTGAAACTCCCGGTGACTTACCGCCGGTAAATATAAAAGAAATAAAAAAAGTTGGTATTACTGCTGGGGCTTCGACACCAGACTGGATTATTAAGGAGGTTTTAAATAAAATGGAAAAATTAAATAAACAGGAAAATGAATTGAGTTTTAAGGAAGCTTTTGAGAGCTCTATGGTAAGATTAAAGGCTGGAGAAGTTGTAAAGGGTAAAGTTATAAGTATAGGGGAAAATGAAGTTTTTATTGACCTCGGCTATAAAAGCGATGGTATTATTCCTTTTGAAGAGATTTCTGCTGACCCGAATGTTAACCCTGAGCAATTATTTAAACCGGGTATGGAAATTGATGTATTTATCGAAAAAGTTAATGATGGAGAAGGAAATGTATTGCTTTCAAAGAAAAAAGTTGATTATATTAAAGGCTGGGACATGCTGGAGGAAGCTTACAAGAACAGGCAACCTGTAAAAGCTACTGTTGTTGAGGTGGTAAATGGTGGTATAATAGCGGTAACCCATGGAATAAGAATATTTGTACCCGCTTCCCAGGTAAGTGATAGATATGTTAAGGACCTCAATGAATTTATAAAGCAGCAGGTAAGTGTAAGGATAATAGAATTTAATAGAAATAAAAATAGAGTTGTGGGGTCGCAAAGAGTAATAATTGAAGAAGAAAAAGAACGCCTTTCCAATGAATTATGGAGTTCTATTGAGGTAGGGAAAAAATATACTGGAAAAGTAAGGAATCTTACCAATTTTGGAGCATTTGTAGATATTGGAGGTGTTGACGGTCTTATACACCTTTCAGAATTGTCCTGGTACAAAATTAAACACCCATCTGAAGTTCTAAATATAGGAGAGGAAGTAGAAGTTACTGTACTGGAATATGATAAAGAAAAGAAAAAAATATCCCTGGGATACAGAAAACCTGAGGATAACCCATGGAATAAGGTAGCTAAAAAATACAAGGTTGGTGATGTAGTAGAGGGAACAGTAGTACGCCTGGTACCTTTCGGTTGTTTTGTAGAGATTGAAGAAAGCATAGACGGTTTGGTACACATTTCACAAATATCTAATAAAAGAATAGCAAAACCGGATGATGTCCTTAAAGTTGGTCAAAAAGTTGAAGCAAAAATTATTGAAATGGACCTGGAAAATAAAAAAATTGGTTTAAGCATAAAGGAAGTAAATCCCATAAATCCGGTTGAAAAAAACATCAAAGACGAAAAAGAAAAAGAAAATGAAAATGAAGCAGAAACAGATGAGGAAACACCCACTGAGCATAAAGAGGAGCTGTCGGTAAAACTCGGGGAGGTTTTGGGGAACTTGGATTTAAATAAAACAGAAATCTGTTAAAGTTAGGTTTAAAGTGAAAAAGCGTGTATTTGTGCACGCTTTTTTTATAACACTATTTCTTAAGAAGATTGTAAAAAAGTGCATGGATGTGTTTTTTGTTATAAGGGGAAGGCAAAATGACATATGAGGATTTTAAAAAAGAGATTTTAAGTATTACCGGTATTAATCTTAGCTTTTATAAAGAAAAACAGATGAAAAGAAGAATTGATTCACTAATTAGAAAAAACAAATTTAATGGATATTATGACTACTTTTCAGCATTAAAAGCAAATAAGGAGTTGTATAATGAATTTATAAACTATTTAACCATCAATGTTTCTGAATTTTACAGAAATCCTGAGCAATGGGAAGTATTGGAAAATGATATACTTCCACAATTGATAAGTAAAAAGGTTAACCTGAAAATATGGAGTGCTGCCTGTTCAACAGGAGATGAACCTTATACCTTGGCAATGATATTAAACAAATTTATACCTTTAAATAGTATTAAAATAATTGCTACTGATATCGATAAGGAGGCCATTGATAAAGCTAAAGCCGGCATATATGTCTATAAAAGTATGGAAAAATTACCCAAAGAGTATTTGGATAAATATTTCATAAAAACAGGAGAGCTTTATAAAATAAAAGATGACTTGAAAAAATGTGTGGAATTCAGCCGCCTAAATCTTCTAAGCGACCTGTATCCGCAAAACTGTGACATGATTGTGTGCAGAAATGTACTTATTTATTTTACTGAAGAAGCTAAAAATATAGTTTATATAAAGGCAAGCCAGGCATTAAATAGCGGAGGAATCTTATTTGTGGGAAGTACAGAGCAGATTATAATGCCGGGGAAGTACAATTTTACACCTGTAAGGACATTTTTCTATATGAAGACATAGAAAAGGCTTTCAAGAAAAACCCTGAAAGCCTTGGTGCGAGAGACAGGACTTGAACCTGCACAGGATTGCTCCCACCAGAACCTGAATCTGGCGCGTCTGCCAATTCCACCACTCTCGCATATAAAACCATTATATCTTAAACGCATTATCAATTGTACAATAAGTAATTGATAATTTCAAGTATATTTTGTGTATTTTTGTTTTTGTATTATAATGATAATATATACTTATTAACAGTAGTATAAGAAGGGTAGATGAGCTTAAATATGAGGAATAAATTAGAGGAATTTAAAAATTTTTTAAAAGATAAAAAAATAGCAGTATTAGGAATAGGTATAAGCAATACTCCTCTTATAAAATATCTAGCTAAAATGGGATTTGATATTGTAGCATTTGATATGGCTGAAAAGGAACAACTGGAGCATGTTATTGGGCAGTTCAAGGATTACGGGAAGATAAGCTATAATCTAGGGAAAGACTATTTAAAGAACTTAAAAGGATTTGACATTATATTCAAAACTCCAAAAATAAGATTCGATATACCGGAATTGGCAAGAGAGAGAGAAAGAGGGGCTGTGGTTACATCCGAGATGGAAGTGTTTATTAAGCTCTGCCCGGCAGAAATTATTGCAATAACAGGAAGTGACGGTAAAACAACAACCACCGCTATTGTCTATAATATTTTGAAAGAAGCAGGGTATAAGTGCTGGCTTGGAGGGAATATTGGTATACCCCTTATTGACAAGATTGAAGAAATTAAAAATACAGATAAAGTTGTATTGGAATTAAGCAGTTTCCAACTCCATACAATGCAAAACAGTCCTAATGTAGCTGCAATTACAAATATTACACCTAATCATCTTGATGTACATAAATCTATGGATGAATATATTGATGCTAAAAAGAATATTTTCCGTTATCAGAAAAAAGAAGATATACTGGTACTAAACTATGAAAATGACATTACCAAGAATTTTGCCGAGGAAGCTAAAGGGAAGGTAAGATACTTCAGCCGTATTCGTGAAGTAGAAACAGGAGCATATGTAAAAAATGGAGTAATATTTTTTAGGGAAAATGGAGTAGAGAGGGAAATTATAGTGGCAGAAAGGATAATGATACCTGGTTTACATAACTTGGAAAATTACTTGACTGCCATAGCTGCTATTGCCCACCTTGTTGACAATTATTCAATTGAGAAGGTAGCATCTACATTCAGAGGAGTGGAACATAGAATTGAGCATGTGAGAGAAATTAACGGCATAAATTTTTATAATGACTCAATAGGAACAAGCCCCACAAGGACCATAGCAAGCCTTAACTCCTTTAACCAAAAAGTTATTCTAATAGCAGGGGGTTACGATAAGAAAATATCATATGACATTATGGGAAAAACCATTGCTGAAAAAGTAAAAACTTTAGTCTTGGTAGGACAGACTGCTCCATTAATTGAAAAATCATTAGAAGCAGAGAGGAATATTTCGGGGAAAGGCAAAGATATTCCTGTTTTTAAATGTAGCACATTGGAAGAAGCAGTCCAAAAAGCATATTCATCTGCCGAAAGAGGAGATGTTATTATTCTTTCTCCTGCAAGTGCAAGTTTTGATATGTTTAAAAATTTCGAGGAAAGAGGAAACAGGTTTAAAGAAATAGTAAATTCCATAGTTTAGTGTTATAATATAATAATGTATGATATAATACCGGAAGTAGATACTACTAAAACAAAACAAATCAAAAAATACGGGGTGAAGATATGGACTTAAAAAACGTGTTAAAAGACATGTCATTGTTGGACGCAGTAAGTGGTAATGAAAAAAACATGTCGGAATTCTTGTGTAGTTTTTTTAAGACCTACTGTGATACAGTAGAAGTTGATAAATTCAGTAATGTGGTTGGTTTAAAGAAAGGCCGGAAGCCGGAAAAAAAGATCATGGTTACATCTCATTATGACGAAATCGGCCTTTTGGTAAAAAGTATTGATGAAAAAGGTTTTATTAGGTTTACGGCTATGGGTGGAGTTGACCCGAAAATATTACTCGCACAGGAAGTAATTATATACGGAAAGAAGAAAGTTTACGGTGTAATTGGTGCAAAACCTCCTCACTTACTGGACCAGGAGGAAGCAAAAAAGGCGCCGGACATACAGAAGCTATATATTGATACGGGAATGAACGCGGAAGAATTAAAAAACTACGTATCTATAGGAGATTATATTACTTTTAAACCAATATTTTTTGAGCTTCAATCAGAACTGATAAGCTCAAAATCCTTTGACAATAGAAGCAGTTTAGCTGCAATGCTTGTTGCAATGGAAGAGTTATCCAATATCAAGCATGACTCTGACATTTATTTTATTGCCACCGTACAGGAAGAAGTCCATTTAACAGGTGCAACGATAGCTTCATTTAATATTAATCCGGACATTGCAGTAGTACTGGATGTATGCAGTGGTGAAACGCCCGATGCCCCAAAGGAAAGGACATCCACTTGTGGGAAAGGTCCTGTTATAGCAAAAGGACCCATTTTAAACAAAGAGCTTACATACAGGTTGATTGAAACAGCAAAAATTGAAAATATACCTCACCAAATTTGTGTAGAACCAGGCAGTACAGGTACTGAGGCCCGAGCAACCCAGGTATCAAGATGTGGAATACCAACAGTGCTTATTTCCATACCTTTAAAATACATGCATACCCCTATAGAAACTATAAGTATAAGTGATACAAGAAATTGTGGAAAACTGGTTGCAAGGTTTATTTCAGCAGTTGAAAAACAGATAAGGGAGGGGGGATATACATGCTAATCTTAAAAGAACTTACAGAGCTGAATGGTGTTTCAGGAAACGAGGATGCGGTAAGGAATTATATCAGAGAACAAATATATTCTTACGCTGATGATGTTAAAGTAGATACTCTAGGTAACTTAATTGCGTTTAAAAAAGGCAAATCATCTTCTGTTAATATAATGCTGGCTGCCCACATGGACGAAGTGGGATTTATAGTAACGGGTTATAATGATATGGGCATGCTGAAGTTCCAAAATGTTGGAGGGATAGATGAGAGAATACTGCCCGGCAAAGTTGTCCTTGTAGGAGATAAAAAAATACCTGGAGTAATAGGTGCAAAAGCAATACATTTACAGGATAGTGAAGAAAGAAAGGCCAGCTGGAAAATGAAAAACATGTATATTGATATTGGGGCTGCAAATAAGGAAGAAGCGGAAAAACTAGCACCATTAGGTGAATATATATCATTTTACAGTGAATTTACAGAATACGGACAGGATTGTATTAAGGCAAAAGCCCTTGACGACAGGGTAGGTTGTGGTGTATTAATGGAAGTATTGAAAGGCAATTATGAGTTCAATTTATATGCCTGTTTTACAGTCCAAGAAGAAATAGGGTTAAGGGGAGCAGAGACAGCTGCCTATAGAATAAAACCTGATATGGCAATAATATTTGAAGGTACTACATGTTCAAATGTACCTGAGACAGAAGAACATGCATATTCCACTAAAATGGGAGAAGGTCCTGCCCTTACACTAATGGACGGAGGTACTTATGCAGATAAAAATTTCGTAAATTACATTTATAGTTTAGCTAAGAGAAAGAATATTGATGTACAGTTTAAACAAACTGCTACAGGCGGAAATGATGGAGCAAAAATACAAAGGACAGGTAAAGGGGCAAAAGTAGCTATAATCTCTGTGCCATGCAGGTATATACATTCCCCGTCATCTATTATGAACAAAAAGGATTATGAAGGTTGTAAAAAACTAGCAAGCTGTATATTAAATGATCTCAGTAATAATTTGCACTTTATAAACAATATATTAAAAGGAGATGAAGTTAATGTTTAATTTATTGGCAAAAGTTACGAATGCTTTTGGAGTATCAGGCAATGAAGAAGAAATAAGAGAAGTTATAATAGGAGAAATTAAAGATAAAATAGATGAGATTAATGTAGACCCTTTAGGGAATCTGCTTGCAATAAAAAAAGGCAAGGGTAAGAAAATTATGGTTGCAGCCCATATGGATGAAATAGGCATTATGGCAACTTATATTGATGAAAAAGGCTTTATAAGATTTACAAACATTGGTGGAGTATCACCATTTAACTCCCTGGGACAAAGAGTAAGGTTTAAAAACGGTACAACCGGCGTAGTCTTTTACGAAGAAAAGCTGGAGGATATAAAAAAACTTAACCTATTAAAAATGTATATAGATATTGGAGCCAAAAGCCGCGAAGAAACGGAAAAGTTGATTAAAATTGGGGATACGGCATGCTTTTGTGGAGATGCAGTGAAGCAAGGTGATTATGCTATTTCAAAGGCAATGGACGACAGAAGTGGTTGTGCTGTTGCTATAGAAGCTTTGAAAAATCTACCTCAAACGGAAAATGAAATATATTTTGTTTTTACCGTACAGGAGGAAATGGGCTTAAGGGGGGCAAAAACAGCTGCATATCAACTAATGCCTGATTTTTCCATTACATTGGACGTAACAGCTACCGGAGATAAACCTGAAAGTCATCTTATGGAAATAAAACTTGGAGCAGGACCTACCATCAAAATAAAAGACAACTCGGTTATATGCCACCCTGAAGTAAAAAGATTGCTTGAAAGTTCTGCGAAAAAGCTGGATATACCTTTTCAATATGAAATACTGGAAAGAGGGGGAACTGATGCGGGAGCTATACATATAACAGGAGGAGGCATACCTTCAGGAGCCATTTCCATACCCTGCAGGTACATCCACACTCCTTCCGAAATGATAAGCATGAGAGATCTTGAAAATGCCGTAAAGCTTCTTATTGAGGCAATTAAATAGCGGAATAAGGTAGTATGGATTTTAGGAAAAATTGATAACAGTTTGCTAAATTGCTTTACAAATTGAGCTTTAAAGTTTACAATATTATTTAAAATAATATTAGGAGAAGCGAATGAAATATATTTGGGGGTTAATTGATGAAAAAGTTGATGCTTGGTAACGAGGCTGTTGCCAGGGGAGCATATGAAGCCGGTGTGACAGTTGCCACTGCTTATCCTGGCACGCCGAGTACCGAAATAACAGAGAACATTGCCAAATATGAAGGTATTTACTCGGAATGGTCTCCGAATGAAAAAGTTGCCCTAGAAGTGGCTATAGGCGCTTCAATTGCCGGAGCGCGTTCTATTTGCTCCATGAAGCATGTAGGACTTAATGTGGCTGCGGATCCGCTTTTTACTGTATCATATACAGGTGTAAATGGCGGACTGGTTATTATGGTTGCCGATGACCCAGGCATGCACAGCTCGCAAAATGAGCAGGACAGCAGGTTTTACGCTAGGGCAGCCAATGTTCCCATTCTTGAGCCTGCAGATAGTATGGAATGTAAAGACTTTGTCAAAGAAGCTTTCAGAATAAGTGAAGAATTTGATTGTCCCGTAATTGTAAGGCTTACAACAAGAATTGCTCATTCTCAAAGCATTGTCGAGTTAGGCGAAAAAGAAGAATATAAACTGAAAGAATACAAAAAAGATCCTGGCAAATATGTTATGATGCCTGTTATGGCAAAAAAAAGGCATGTTGAAGTTGAAAAAAGGATGGCAAGATTAAGGGAATTTAGCAATAAAACCGGACTTAACAGCATTGAATGGGGAAATAAGGATATCGGCATAATTACAAGCGGTATTGCTTACCAGTATTCAAAAGAAGCCTTTGAAAATGCATCTTTTTTAAAACTGGGAATGGTATATCCTTTACCGACAGATTTAATTGTTGAGTTTGCTAGGGAAGTTAAAATCCTGTATGTAATTGAAGAATTGGAACCTTTTATAGAAGATGAAATTAAAAAACTGGGTATCAAAGTGATAGGAAAGGATGTCCTGCCCGTAACAGGAGAACTTAGTGCAAATATATTAAGGGAAAAGCTTCTCGATAAACAATATGAAGGTAAGACTTGTATTGAAGAAAAAATTCCCGCAAGGCCTCCTGTTATGTGCCCTGGATGTCCCCATAGAGGAATGTTTTATGTTTTAAAGAAGCTAAAATTAACCGTGTCAGGTGATATAGGTTGCTACACTCTTGGTGCTTTACCTCCGTTAGAATCCATGGATACTTGCGTTTGCATGGGCGCAAGCATTGGTATGGCCCATGGAATGGAGAAAGCAAGAGGAAAAGATTTTGCCAAAAAGACTGTAGCAGTCATTGGTGATTCTACTTTTATACATTCGGGGATAACAGGATTGATAGATATTGTTTATAATAAAGGAACATCAACTGTTATTATTTTGGACAACTCTATTACTGGTATGACCGGTCACCAGCATAATCCTACATCAGGATATACTATAAAAGGTGAACCTACAAAACAGGTGGATCTGGTAAAACTTGCCCATGCCATTGGCATTGAAAGAGTAAAAATAGCAGACCCTTATGATATTAAAGAATTTGAAAAAGTAGTCAAAGAAGAAATTAGCACTGAAGAACCCTCGTTAATAATTGCCCAAAGGCCATGTGCTTTGCTAAAACATGTAAAGTTTGAAGGCCCGTTAAGAATTAATAAAGAAAAATGTAGAATATGCAGGATGTGTATGAGAATTGGTTGTCCTGCTATAGTGGATAATGGGAATTATATTGAGATTAATGAAGCTCTGTGTGTAGGCTGCGGTCTTTGTACTAAACTATGCAGTTTTGATGCTTTTCAAAAGGCTGGTGATATAAATGGAAAAAATTAATATAATGATAGTTGGAGTGGGAGGACAAGGATCACTTTTAGCCAGTAGGGTGATTGGTACAGCCGCACTAAAGAAATCTTATGATGTAAAGGTTTCTGAAGTTCATGGAATGTCTCAAAGGGGCGGTAGTGTAGTAACATATGTAAAACTGGGCAAAAAAGTTAACTCTCCTCTCGTCGAAAAAGGGGAAGCAGATATCATTATTTCCTTTGAAAAATTGGAAGCTTTAAGATGGATTGACTATTTGAGAAAAGATGGCAGAATGATTGTAAACAGCCAGAGGATAAATCCTATGCCTGTTATAACTGGAAAAGAAAAATATCCTGAAAACGCATTAGAAAAAATAAAATCTCTATGCAGCAATGTTATATTCGTCAATGCTTTGGAAATAGCTAAAGAATTAGGAAATATTAAAGTTGTCAATATGGTTTTAATTGGAATACTTGCAAAATTAATTCCAATTGAAAAAGAGATATGGCTTGAAGCTCTAAAAGAAGTTGTATTAGAAAAATATTACAGTATTAATGAAAAGGCTTTTAAGGCCGGTTATAATATATAACTTTTAATAATTGAGTAAGCGGGGGAAAAGATATGGAATACTGGAATCGTATCTATGAATGTATGCCGAGAGAAGAACTTACAAGAATACAAAGTGAAAGGTTAATCCAAACAGTAAAAAGAGTGTATCATAATGTGCCCCATTATAGAGAAAAAATGCAAAAAGCAGGGATTGAACCTGGAGATATACAGTCACTTGATGACTTAAAAAAACTACCTTTTACCTACAAACAAGATTTGAGGGATACTTATCCTTATGGTATGTTTGCAGTACCTTTAACTGAGATAGTAAGAATTCATGCATCTTCCGGCACCACAGGAAAACCAACAGTTGTAGGTTATACAAGGCGTGATATTGATACGTGGGCGGAAGTTACAGCGCGTACTCTTGTCTGTGCAGGTGCAAATAAGGATTCCGTTGTACAGATAGCCTATGGATATGGCCTTTTTACAGGAGGATTAGGTATACACTACGGTGCGGAAAGGATAGGAGCTTCTGTAATACCAATATCCGGAGGAAATACCAAAAGGCAAATACAGATTATGAAGGATTTTGGTTCAACGATACTTGCATGTACACCTTCTTATGCATTGTATATGGCAGAAGAAATGGAAGCAATGGGAATAAAAAAAGAAGATTTAAAACTTAAAGCAGGCGTTTTTGGAGCAGAACCCTGGTCGGAACAAATGCGTGAAGAAATAGAGAGACGCCTGGGTGTATTAGCTATTGATATATATGGACTTAGCGAAGTTATAGGCCCTGGAGTTGCCAGCGAATGTAAGTTTAAATGCGGTATGCACATTCCTGAAGATCATTTTATTCCGGAAATAATTGATCCTGATACTGAAGAGGTTTTGCCTCCCGGCTCTACAGGAGAGCTTGTCTTTACAACAATAACTAAAGAGGGCTTACCTTTAATAAGATACCGCACCAGGGATATATCTTCACTTAAATATGATATCTGCGAATGTGGAAGAACTTGCGTGAGGATGAGCAAGGTTACAGGCAGGACTGACGATATGCTTATTATAAGAGGGGTAAATGTTTTTCCTTCACAAATTGAAAGTGTGCTTCTTGAAGTTGGTGATACGGCACCCCACTATCAATTGGTTGTAAAAAGGGTGGATAACCTTGACGTACTTGAAATTTTAGTAGAGATTAACCAAAGTCTATTTTCAGATGAAGTAAAGAAACTGGAAACTGTAGAGAAGAAAATTAGAAGCGCAATTGAAAGTGTTCTTGGAATAAGTGCAAAGGTTACATTGGTTGAACCAAAGACCATAGAAAGAAGTGAAGGTAAAGCAAAAAGAGTAATTGATTTACGAAAAATTTAATTTTTATATTATATTAGGGGTGATTATATAATGGTAAAACAGATTTCTGTTTTCCTTGAGAACAAGTCGGGGAGGTTGGCTGCAGTTACACGGGTTTTGGGCTCAAATGATATTGATATTAGTGCTCTTTCAATAGCTGACACTACAGATTTCGGTATTCTAAGACTCATAGTCAATGACCCTGACAAGGCAGTAAGAGTATTGAAAGAACATGGTTTTACAGTTAGAAGTACTGATGTTATAGCGATTTCCGTACCCGATAGGCCTGGAGGATTGGCAAGTGCCCTGGATGTTTTGGAAAGAGAATCTATAGGCATAGAGTATACTTACGCTTTCGTAGGGAAAAAAGCTGATGAGGCACTGGTTATATTGCGCCTTGACAATCCGGAAAAAGCTATCGAAACCTTGAAAAAAAATAATATAAAGGTATTGTCAGCTGAGGATGTTTATAATTTATGAGAGATGCGCTCATATTCTTCCTAATATATACCTATAGATAAAATACTTGATAACTCCCATACTGTCTTTTGTTTCAGCAATTAGCTTATCATAAAAAGCAAGGGCGGTTTCTTTTTGGTTTTGCGTGATTTCAGCAGTGCTATACCTGGCAAAGATGAAAATTTCCATAACTTTACTAAACATGGAATGCTTATATAACTCTTCTACATCACGGATTCTTCTTGTAAAGCTATCTATACTTTCGCCCTTGTAACTATACTTTTCAAAGACAAAATACCTGTTGATTCTTTCGGCATATTCCAATGGTGTTTCACCAGGTGCTACAGGATAACCCTGTGCAGAGAGAATTTTAATATAATGTTCCACAATTGCAATAACACTTTCCTTTGGAGACATTCTTTTTATTCTGTTTAAAATATACTTGCTTCTAGATAAGTTGATTATTAAAAGCAGTACTAATATTAATAACAAAGCAATAACTGTCCAAATTAAAAACAGTCCAAAACTCATTCCTTTATCTTCAGCTTCTTGATTTTCCAAGTGAGGCAATCTATCAAAAATTGACGGTGCATACATTTCAAGCATTTCCATATATTCAAGATAATAAGGATCTTCATAAAAACTTCCGCTTATTGTGCCTGTATATTGGCTGCTGTTATAGAAACTGTATACAAAAGGAGCTGTAGGCTCAAAAGGTATCCATCCGAATCCTTCAAAGTATACTTCCACCCATGCATGGGCATTCTGGTTGGTTACTTCATATATCTTTTCTTCGACAGGTTCCGGAGGCAACATATAGCCTTCAACATATCTTGCAGGTATTCCAATGCTTCTTACCAAAATGACCATAGCAGTAGCGTAATATGTACAATAGCCTTCTTTTAAATCAAACAGAAAATAATCTACAAAATCTCTTCCTCGAGGTGTTGGATTGGGTTTTAATGTATAAGGATAGTTGTTGGATAGATATTCTTCTATTGATTTAACCCTGTCAAAATTGTTATTCTTTTCCGAAGTTATGGCTTTTGCAAGATCCACT
This sequence comes from Bacillota bacterium, assembly GCA_013314855.1. Classification (NCBI taxonomy): domain Bacteria; kingdom Bacillati; phylum Bacillota; species Bacillota bacterium. The sequence goes on from JABUEW010000030.1 coordinate 27,260, forward strand.
ACCCTTTGAGGAAGACCTTCAGGTAATTGGATGTATTTGGAATATATTTGTTTTGCCCTTTCAGATAGTCTTCTAATATAATCAAAATTTATTCTGATAGTATCGCCATTTATATCTTTAATCAAAACAGAACTATACTTACTTAACATGTTATTATATAATCCGGTGTAGCTTTTTCTTAGAATATCCTTAAAATTATTGTCCGAATACTTTAAATCGTAAGTGTTTAAAGTGTATTGAAAGCCCTTTCCAAGTTTTTGACCTGAAGAAAAAATACCTTCATTATCTGTATAGATTACTGGTTTCATAGTTGAAGGAAAAATAAGCTTGAGCAGTTTTGAAGGGGTAAATAATGTTTTTGTTCTAAGATTTAAATATGTTATATTAACTGTATTTTCTTCCATAAAGTTTTCTATAGGCTCATTATTATCGGAAAAAAGGTTCAAACCTAATATAGGTTCTAATATTTCATAAAAATGTTCATTTTCCACCACATTATTTTTTATCTCTCTCAAATAATCCGGGTTAAATAAAGTACTTGGGTCCTCCAGAAGATTTAGGGCGTTATTGCTATTGATCCAAGAGTATCCTGTATAGAAGTCTCTACATGCCCCTTTTAGATAAATCCTTTTCTGGGTTTCAACCTTTAACACGGGGGTTTTGTCAATTCGCACCTTTCCACCCAACTTGGCGTCGTCATCTTGTCCAAAACCTGTTGAATTAAAAGAAAAATAATCATAGGAAGTGTACTTGAAGTTGTCGTTTATAAAGTCATATACTTTATTAATTTGTTTATCAAGCCATTCCCATTCAATGGGATTATTGCTTTTAGGAAGCGCAAAAGATATAATAAAAACTGCAAAACTTATGGGTAAAACATATATTGTGAAAACTCCGGAGACTGCGTAATCATTTGCAGGTTCTTGGCCTTTTTTAGAATATACATATTTAAAATAGTATTGGATTATTAAAAATACAAACAGGTAGAATGAAACATAACTAATAGTATATTCCATAATCCATTGAATTACGAAAATTATTATGCCACCGCAAAGTATTACTAAAAAATTGAAGTATTTTATAGTAAAAATATAGACAAGAAAGGATACAAGTATAATTAGAAATAGAGCGGTATAATCCTGGTAAGTGTTGTTAATCCCCTCATAACCATATATATAATTATAGTTCCATGATAAGAAAGTAAGTAGTGCATTTAAAGATTCAAACAAAGTTTTCTTGTAAATCAGGTAGATTAACCGGGAACAAGCAACAATTCCTATCGATATACCTGTTATTATCAGAGTAAGTTTGTTCAAAAAGATTATTGAGTAAATTATTACAGCAAAAAATGTAAATATTAATATCTTAATGGGTGAATAGTCAAACCCAAGAGTAAAAATCAGGGCATAAACAATGCTAAAACTTGTCAATACTGTTAAAACAATATTAATGATATTACTAACAATTAAATTTGTTTTATATTTCCTCAAAATCTTCATCCTTATCTCTCCAGTACAGGCTTTATTTCATCGTTAATACTAATCTTATAAATATGAGCGCCGATTTTAGGAATATTGGATATAATGTTTTCTGCTTCTTCATTTATACTACCTGTAAATTCATCGGGAGAAATATATACTACAATTGCATTAAACCCCGAAAAACTCGCATAGTAAATACTATTATATAAATCATAGTTTAAATTTGATGTAAACACTAAAAGGTTTGTTTTAACAGTGCTGTTTTTTATATATACATCCAATATGTCCGATACATTAAAACCGTGGGTAAATCTTATTTCTGCTAAACGCTTATAAATATTTTGAAAATCAAAAGGATTATTTGCTTTTGTAGCTACAATTTCTTTTGTATAATAGACCAAATTTACAGGCATCCAGCTATACAGGCAATAATAAATAATGGATATGGCACTTTCAATTAATTTATCTTCAATAATTGTGTTTTGTTCAAAAGTATAGTTGCTCTTTTTTAAATCAAGGACAATAATGGCGCTTGCTTCAGTTGCACTCTGAAATTTTCTTATCATTAGTTCATTTAGCTTTGCAGTAAGCTTCCAGTGAACTTTTTTCAAATTATCGCCATACACATACTTGCGAATATCCTGTAGGGCCCCAATATCTTCATATTTACTGTCTAAGACAGAATAGGACTCTGAAACAAAATCTGTTTTTAAGTTAAACCTATCTATCATAACTATTCTAGGATAAACATTTATGCTTAGGGGAAAAGGCACTTTATAAGTAAGTCTGAATATACCTAAAAAATCTTCTATTTCAATCCTGTCAACTCCTATTTCATAATTTCCGCTATATTTACAGGGCAGGTTGAAAGTAAATGTCTTTTCCGTAAAAGGAAGGAGAGACAGAGCCCTTGTTTTAAATTGTTCTGCAAAAATTGTTTCTGTTCCAAAAAATGTAATCTTTAAATAAGGATAAAACAAAAAATCCTCATTGCTGATTATGAAATTATAATTTATATTGTCTCCTTTAATTATAAACTTCTTATCTATTTCCTGGAAATACTTAAAACGTAAATAAATTATGATTGTATATATAAGAGACAGAGCAGGTAATGTCACGGTGGTAAAAAATAACATGTATGGTACTTTTCCACCGTAAAAATAAATAAATATGGTTGATAATAATAAAAGGCAAAAATAAGTAATCCTATTCCTAGTCATCATTTTGAAGCCACCATAGGGACATTTATATTATTTAATGTTGACATTATTATTTGTTCAGTTGTTATTTTTTTGAGTTTTGCTTCTTGCTTAAGAATGATTCTATGAGATAATACAGGTATGGCCATTTTTTTTATGTCATCGGGGATAACATAATCCCTGCCGTTATAGAAAGCCCATGCTTGAGATGCCCTATATAGAGACAAGGACCCTCTTGGACTTGCTCCAAGAAGAACATCCGGATTTTTTCGAGTGGCATCTACTATGTCTACGATATAATGGTTCAGGGAACTATCCACATGAATTTTTCTTACCATTTCTTGTAACTGCAATATGTACTGCCCATCGGTTACAGGAGGTAGAGAAGCAAGAGGATTATCAACTTTAAATCTTGTAAGTATCAAGCTTTCATCAGCAGGAGAAGGATAGCCAATATTTATTTTAAGAGTAAACCTGTCAAGTTGGGCCTCCGGAAGAGGATAGGTACCCAGGTATTCTACAGGATTTTGAGTTGCAAGCACCATAAAGGGTCTTGGAACCTTATAAGTCACTCCATCCACTGTGACTTGTTTTTCTTCCATTACTTCCAGGAGGCTTGCTTGAGTTTTAGGGGAAGTCCTGTTGATCTCATCCGCTAACACTATATTACTCATTACAGCTCCAGGCTTAAATTCAAAATCACCTGTTTTCTGATTATATATTGTAAAGCCCGTGATATCTGAAGGCAAAATATCGGGAGTAAACTGTATCCTTTTAAAAGAACAGTCTATCGATTTTGCAATTGAAGATACGAGACTGGTCTTTCCCACCCCCGGCACGTCTTCTATAAGTGCGTGGCCGTCACAAGCCAAAGCAATTAAAGCAAGTTCAATGGCTTTACGTTTTCCTATTATCACTTTTTCAACATTTTCTATGATTTTTTTTAAAGGCTCAAGAGAGTTGCCCATCATTTTGACACCCTTTAATCAAAAATTAAATTTTATAAATAATCGTATTTATAATTGTATTTTAATTGTATTTTATTTTGAATACATAATCTATTATAATAATCTATAAAATATATATAACAATTTATGATAATATTTACAATAATAATTATATTTAGAGCAATTCATAATATCTGTATCCGTGTTATAAATGATATATAGGATATTATCAAATATCCAACTCCCTTATTACTGCTTTCAAAGAATTAGCCGATTTATTTAGCAAATCTATTTCCTGGCTGTCCAAAGGTATATCCAATATGGTCTCTATTCCTTTACTGTTCACTATTGTAGGTAAACTCAAACATACATCGCTTAACCCATACTGCCCCTTTAACAAGCTGGATACTGTCAGAATTGAGTTTTCATTCCTTACAACAGCCTCCACGATCCGCCTGACTGAAAGAGCAACAGCATAATATGTTGCACTTTTCTTTTCAATTATTTTATATGCAGCGTTTTTTACTTCTTCAAAAATTTCATGCCTTCTAATTTTATCCTCACATTTATGACATTTTTCACAATATTCGTCTACAGGTATTCCGGCAATGTTTGCACTGCTCCAGACAGCTACTTCGGTGTCTCCGTGTTCACCTATTATATAACCATGTATATTTCTGGCATCAATTCCTACGTGATTGGCAAGAAGGTATCTAAACCTGGCAGTATCAAGCACTGTCCCGGAACCTATGACTTTGCTTTCCGGAAAACCTGAAATTTTACAGGTAACATAAGTCAATATGTCTACAGGGTTAGTTACTACCAGCAAAATTGAGTTATTGTTACAGTACTTTACAATATGTGATATTATATCCTTAAATACCTGTGTATTCTTTCTTACCAAGTCTATCCTGGTTTCTCCGGGTTTTTGGTTTGCTCCGGCAGTTATTATTACTATATCCGAATCCTTGCAATCTTCATAAGTTCCTACATGTATTCTTACAGGACTTACAAATGACATGCCGTGATTTAAGTCCATAACTTCGCCTTCGGCCTTTTTCACATTGATGTCAATAATGGCTATTTCCGATATCAAACCGCTTGTCATCAATGTATAGGCTGTTGTTGAGCCAACAAATCCGGCACCTATAATTGTCACTTTTGTTATTGTTTTTTTATTATCCATCTCCAACCACTCTCTTAAAATATTTTAATTTATATTTTTATATAATTAATTTATATTGTACTAAAATTTATATTGTACTAATTAATTTATATTGTACCTCAAAGGAGATTGATTTAAACGAAAAAAGAAATAAATTATTAATAGATTAATAGACGCAAGGTAATAAGGTAATATATTACATAAGTCTGTATTGATTATTAAATGAAAAAGCTGGTATAATAGTGGCATATAGTTAATTTAGGGGATGGGATTATGAATGCTGAAATAATAGCAGTGGGTACAGAATTACTCTTAGGGCAGATTATAAACACCAATGCCCAATATATATCTCAGAGGCTTCCGGAGGTAGGAGTCAATGTCTATTACCATAGTGTTGTAGGTGATAATCCGGAAAGGTTGACAAAATGTTTAAATATTGCAATGGAACGCTCCGACGTTATTATAACGACTGGAGGGTTGGGGCCAACTAAGGATGACCTTACAAAAGAAACAGTAGCCAAAATCCTTGGTAAAAAACTTGTACTTCATGATGAAACCCTTGAAAAAATGAAGGCTTTTTTTAAGAAGTATAACAGGCAGATGACTGCAAACAATATTAAACAGGCCTATTTACCGGAAGGGAGTTTGATTATAAAAAATAAAAACGGTACAGCACCAGGCTGCATTATTGAGTCTGGCGATAAAACTGTTATAATGCTTCCCGGACCACCATCCGAAATGAGGCCTATGTTTGAAGAAAGTGTCTTGCCCTATTTTATGGGAAAATCAAATTACGTGCTGGTGTCTAAATATGTCAGGATATTTGGAATAGGGGAATCTCAAGTTGAGGACAAGATTATGGATATTGTGGAAAATCAGACTAATCCTACGATAGCCCCTTATGCTAAGGAAGGTGAAGTAATGCTTAGAGTTACCGCCAGGTGTAAAAAGGGAGAAGCGCCGGAAGAGCTTATTGATCCGGTAATTAATGAAATTCAAAATAGGTTGGGAGATGCTGTCTACTCAACTGACAACAAGGAATTGGAAGAGGTGGTGGCAGACTTGCTTATTTCCAACAATCTGACGATATCTATTGCAGAATCTTGTACAGGGGGGCTTATATCGAAAAAGCTGACAGATGTTGCAGGTATTTCAAGGGTATTTGAAGGGAGTGTAATTTCATATAGTAATAATCTCAAGAGAAATTTATTGGGAGTTAGTAAAGAAATATTGGAAAAGTATGGTGCTGTAAGCAACTCAACGGCTATTGAGATGGCAAAGGGAATAAGGGAAATAGCAAATACTGATATTGGATTGGCTGTTACCGGAATTGCGGGTCCCGGGGGAGGAACTTCTGAAAAGCCTATAGGTCTTGTTTATGTTGCCCTTGCGCATAATAACGGAGTTGATTCAAAAGAACTTAGACTTTGGGGAGAAAGGAGTAGGATAAGAAATGTAGCATCCCTTTACGCATTGGATATGGTAAGAAGATATACAATCCAAATAAAAGACTAAAAAAATGGAGGATATATAATTGGAAGAGTTTGAAAAAAAACGGCTTACCGGAGCAGCTGCCATTGTTATGTCATCCATGATTGTCAGCAGGATAACAGGTTTTTTGAGGTCTACTCTAATACCTAACATGATGTCAAGAATGGAATCCGATGCTTTATTTGCAGCCTTTAAAACGACAGACTTGATGTATAATCTTCTTGTGGGGGGTTCTATTGCAGCAGCCCTTATACCGGTATTATCAGGTTATCTGGTAAAGGATATGGAAGAAGAAGGGTGGAAAGTCGTAGGGTCTTTCATTAACACAATTTTTCTGATTATGGTAATTGTCAGCAGCCTTGGTATAATATTTGCTCCGCAGGTAGTAAGTTTGACAGCCCCGGGGTATGGACCTGAAACAACTGAATTGACAGTTGCTTTAACGAGAATACTTTTTCCTTCTGTAAGCTTTATAATGCTTGCAGGGCTTACTAACGGTGTGCTGAATTCTTATCAGAGGTTTGCTTCAGCGGCATACGGACCATCCATATATAACCTTGGGAGTGTACTGAGTATCCTGCTTTTTCACAAATCAGGGGTTACAAAAGTGGCGTTTGGTATTATGAGCAGTGCATTAATATATTTTCTATGTCAGGTATCTTTTGCCTTTGGCAATTTAAAATATTACAGGTTAAAAATACACTTAAGTCACCCGGGGTACAAAAGAATTGTAAAGCTTGCAATACCTTCCCTTGCAGCTTCATCGATTGTGCAAATAAATACGGTAATATCCCAGTCATATACTTCAAACTTTGAAAAGGGGAGTGTTACAGCCCTTACAAATGCAAACGACATCTGGCAATTACCCTACGGCATTTTTGCTATGGGAATGGGTACGGCTATTCTTCCTACTCTTTCCGAAAAGCTTGCTATTGGGGAAATTGAGGCTTTTAAAAAGATATTTATCAAAAGTATAAAATCTATTCTTTTATTGGTAGTTCCTTCAGGGGTTGGGTTTATTGTGCTGAGAGGCCCAGTAATAAGCGCTATTTACAAATGGTCGGATAATTTTGGCGCAGATAGGATTCATATGACCGGGAATATACTAATGTTTTTTTCTTTGGCTTTACTTTCCCAATCCATATTGGCCATAATAAACAGGGCATTTTATGCTTGCAATGATACAAAAACACCTCTTTATTCAGGAGCGGTATCTATTTTGGCCAATGCTTTATTTTGCTACATATTTTTTTATTATACCGGTATTGGAGCTTCAGGCATGGCAGTGGCCTATTCCCTTTCAAGTATAATTAATTCGGTTATTTTAATATATGCACTAAATAAGAAAATAAAAGGGATATATTTTGGCCAATGGGTGAAATACACCCTGAAAATATTTATAGCTTCCATGGTAATGGGAGTAATACTTTTTTGGCTAAACAAATTGGTACCTATAGATTTTACGAGGCCATTCGCTTTTAAATCGAAAATATCGGAACTTGCATGCCTTTTCCTGGAAATTGTTTTTGGAGCTTCAGTATACTTTATATCTGTGCTTTTAATGGGTGTAGAAGAAGCTCAATACTTTTTAGGTGTTATAAACGGAAAGTTTAAAAACATATTTAGAACTGTAAAAAACATATTTAAAATTGTATAAATATATAAGTAATAGTAAATTATTGAAAATTTTTGTAAAATATATTGACGAAATTGTTATAATGTTATATAATAGATTAAGAACAGTTGTTCGTGTAATATGTAGGGAGGATGAAAAAATTATGCTTGAAAAAAAGAAAGCTCTTGATATGGCTATAAGTCAGATAGAAAAGCAATTCGGCAAAGGAGCTATAATGAAGCTTGGAGAAAATACACATTTAAATGTTGAAGTAATTCCCACCGGCGCCTTAGGCCTTGACATAGCTCTAGGAGTAGGAGGGGTGCCGAGAGGAAGAATTGTAGAGATATTTGGCCCGGAATCTTCCGGTAAAACTACAGTTGCTCTTCATATTATTGCCGAAGCACAAAAAAATGGCGGAGAAGCAGCTTTTATTGACGCAGAACATGCGCTGGATCCAATTTATGCCAAAAATTTAGGAGTAGATATTGATAACCTCATAGTGTCCCAGCCGGATACGGGAGAACAGGCCCTTGAAATTGCAGAAGCCTTGGTGAGAAGCGGAGCCATTGATGTAATTGTTATAGACTCGGTAGCTGCACTGGTACCAAAAGCCGAGATTGATGGAGAAATGGGAGATCCCCATGTAGGTCTTCAAGCCCGGTTAATGTCTCAAGCCTTGAGGAAACTTGCAGGTGTTATAAGTAAATCAAGAACAACAGCCATATTTATAAACCAGCTTAGGGAAAAAGTTGGAGTTATGTTTGGAAACCCTGAAACTACACCTGGAGGAAGAGCATTAAAATTTTATTCTTCAGTCAGACTTGATGTAAGAAAAGTTGAGACATTAAAACAGGGTACTGAAGTTATTGGCAACAAGACGAGGGTTAAAGTAGTTAAGAATAAAGTAGCTCCACCTTTTAAAGAAGCTGAGTTTGATATAATATACGGGGAAGGAATATCTAAAGAGGGAAGTTTACTTGATGTTGCAGTAAACCTTGATATTATCAACAAAAGCGGTTCCTGGTATTCTTATAACGACCAGAGGATTGGACAGGGAAGGGAAAATGCAAAACAGTTTTTAAAGGAAAATAAAGATGTTGCAGGAGAAATTGAAAACAAAATAAGAGAGAATTTTAAACTGGCTTTCTCCAAGAGCATGGGGGTTCATTCGGAAGGCGGAGAAGATGAAATACCTGAATTTGACGAGTAATTTACTAATTTACCGAAGGTGGGAAGATGCGGATAACTTCAACCGTAAAAGATGAAAGAGAAGAGAGAGTATACAAAATCTATATAGATAATGTATATTCCTTTTCTGTTTCTGAAGAGGATTATTTTAGGTTCAACCTTTATGAAAAATACGAAATATCCGAAGAAGAGATTAATAATATAAAGGAAGCTGCCAACTTTACAGCCGCCAAGTCAAAAGCTTTAATTTACCTTTCTTTTAAATTCCGGACTGAAAAAGAAGTAAGGTTAAAACTTGAAGGTGAAGGATTTAGTTCCGGTATAACTGAAAAAGTAATAAATGACCTTAAGGCGGAAGGTTATATTAATGACAGGCTTTATGTCATGAAATACCTCCATGAGAGAAGAAAACTAAACCCTAAATCAAAGCGGAGGTTAATCCAGGAGCTAAAAAATAAAGGGATAAAAAAGGAGTTAATATTAGAAGGCCTGGAAGAATTAAAAATTGATAATATTTTAGTTGCTGAAGAATTAGTAAGAAAAAAATTTAATAATTTAAACCTGTCCCAAAAAAGAGTGGAAAAAAAAGTTTATCAATACCTGCAATATAGGGGTTTTAGTGCTGACGAAATTAAAACAGTTTTAAGTAAACTGGCACATAATTAAATGTTAGAGGTTAGAAGAGGGAGGAAAAAGCTTGCCTTTCAATTCACCTCCGATATCTAATCTCTAACATCCAACTTCTAAAAAGGATATACCGGTTTACTTATCTTAGTATTATTATAAGTATTATTACCTTAGTATTATTGATTTAACCTTCTCTTAAACTCCTTTATTAGTTCAGGCAACACTTCAAGGACATCTCCTACAATGCCATAAGTTGCAACTTTAAATATCGGCGCTTCAGGGTTCTTATTTATTGCGACAATAACATCGGATGAAGACATTCCTGCAAGATGTTGTACAGCTCCTGAAATTCCACATGCAAAATAAACTTTTGGTCCAACGGTTTTGCCCGTCTGACCCACTTGATGGCTGTAATCAATCCAGCCTGCGTCAACAGTAGCGCGGGATGCTCCTACAGCGCCTCCCAGTACTCTTGCCAATTCTTCCACAAGAGCAAAATTTTTGGGGTCACCTAGACCTCGGCCCCCCGATACAACAATATCCGCTTCTGTAAGACTTACTGCTTCACTAAGAGTTGTTACAACATCTTTAACTTTAACCTTTATATTGCCCGGAATTTTTACTTCAGGTTCTATAATTTCTCCCTTCCTTGAAAGATCTCTTTCAAGCGGCTTCATTACTTTCGGACGTACTGTTGCCATTTGCGGTCTATGGTTGGGACAAATGATTGTTGCCATTAAATTGCCGCCGAATGCCGGCCTGGTTTGCAATAAGTTCCGGCTTTCTTCATCTATTTCCAGCCCTGTGCAGTCTGCCGTCAAGCCGGTATTTAATCTTGAAGCAACTCTAGGAGCCAGTGAACGTCCATAAGTTGTTGCCCCCATGAGCACTATTTCGGGTTTATATCTGGCTATAAGCTGTACTAAAATATCGGCATATGACTCGTCATTATAGTGTTTCAGGGCAGGATTATCAATTAAATACACTGTATCGGCTCCGTGATGAATTAATAATTGTGCGGATTCTTTTACATTTTCTCCTAAAATAACGGCTGAAAGGGTTACTTTTAATTTATCAGCAAGTTTTCTGCCCTCTCCCAGAAGTTCCAGGACAACACCGGCAGGAACTCCGTTTTTATGCTCGCCAAAAACCCATACTCCTTTATATTGGGATAAATTTATACCATTTTTTGTCTCATCTTTTTCAAAGAGTATGGCTTTAAACTTACAAGAAGCAACACATGCCCCGCAAAGTGTACAGTTTTCAAGAATTCTGGCTTTTCTGTCTTCAACTTCTATTGCGCCAAAAGGGCACGCCCGTATGCAAAGTTTACAACCGGTACAATTTTCCACCAATATATTTATACTTGCCATAATCGAGACCTCCGTAAATCTTATTATCTTATTATTCAGATTGACCTGTCTTGAAATAAAACGAACCTAATTTAAAACTGCATTGACAATAATTTATCTACAAGTTTTCTGGCCTGTTCTTCAGGCGTACCCTCTATAATTTCGCTCTTTATGTCGTGGACAGGCGTAAAAGTTTTTATTACCTGTGTAGGTGAACCCTTTAAACCGCATAAATCTTTATCTGCATTAATGTCATCTGCAGTCCATATTTTAATTATAGCTTTTTTTGCCCGCATCATACCCTTAAGAGAAGGAAGGCGGGGTTCGTTTATCTCTTTAACCACAGTTAAAAGTGCCGGGAGAGGCATTTCAATTACTTCATAACCATCATCAGTTAAACGCTGACACCTAATATATCCCTCTTTTATTTCTTCAATTTTCCTGACATATGTGGTATGAGGAATACCCAGCTTCTCTGCCAGGCTTGGGCCAACCTGTGCAGTATCACCATCCGTTGCCTGCTTACCGCATATTATTAAATCATATTCTCCTATCTTTTTTATACCCATGGAAAGGGCATAAGAAGTAGCAAGGGTATCCGACCCTGCAAAAGCTTTGTCGCTTAAGAGTATTGCATCATCAACACCTAAACTGATTGCTTCTTTTAATAGTTCGGCTACACTTGGTATACCCATACTCAATACAGTTACTTTACCGCCCTTTTTATCTTTTATTCTCAATCCTTCTTCTATAGCATACATATCAAAAGGATTGATAATTGCTTCAACACCTTCCCGGATAATGGTATTGGTTTCTTTATTTATTTTAACTTCATTAGTTGCAGGGACCTGTTTAATACAAACAATTATATTCAAAACTCCCACCTCAATTCTTATAGCTAAATATTCACAGTATTATTCCCTATTTTCCGGATAATTATCATGTTACTTGCCGGATAATTCTTTTATTAGCTCAAGGGCAATTATATTTCTCTGGATTTGGTTGGTTCCTTCGTATATCTGGGTAATTTTTGCATCCCTCATTCTTTTTTCTACAGGGTATTCTTTCATATAACCATAACCGCCAAGGATTTGGACAGCATCAGTAGTAACCTTCATTGCAACATCCGATGCCATAACTTTGGCCATTGCAGATTCTTTGGAAATATCCTTTTCACCGCTATCTATATGCCTGCAGGTTTGATAGACCAGGCATCTTGCAGCTTCAATTTGTATTGCCATATCAGCAAGCATATGTTGTATTGCTTGAAATGAAGAAATTGGTTGCCCAAATTGGATTCTTTGCCTGGAATATTTTAAAGCCTCATCAAAAGCCCCCTGGGCAATTCCGAGAGCCTGGGCAGCCACACCGGGCCTTGTCCTGTCAAGAGTTTTCATGGCAACTAAAAACCCCATTCCCTCTCTTCCGAGAAGATTTTCTCTTGGGATCCTACAGTTTTCAAATACCAGTTCACGGGTAGCAGAAGCGCGGATACCCATTTTATTTTCCTTTTTACCAAAAGAAAAACCCGGAGTGCCTTTTTCAACAATAAATGCAGAAAATCCCCTTGCACCCCTTGATCTGTTTGTGCATGCAATAATGGTATAGATATCTGCTTCCCCGCCGTTGGTTATCCATTGTTTAGTGCCGTTCAATATATATTCATCTCCGTCAAGAACCGCGGTAGTCTGAATCCCTGCGGCATCGCTACCTGCATTTGCTTCTGTTAAGCCGAAAGCAGCAAGCTTTTTACCGGCTGCAACATCGGGAAGATATTTTCTTTTTTGCTCTTCTGAGCCAAAAAGAATTATGGGGAATATTCCCAGCCCTGTTCCTGCAAAAGCCAGTGCAATTCCGGCACAAGCCCTGCTTAACTCTTCAACAACCAGGGACATTTCAAACACTCCGCCACCAAGCCCTCCATATTCCTCCGGTATATATACACCGCAGAGGTCGGAATCTGCCAGTATCTTAATAATATCATGGGGGAAAATACCTTCCTCATCATATTTTAAAGCTACCGGTGCAATTTTCTCGTCTGCTATTTTTGCTGCCAGTTCCTTAATCATTTGCTGTTCTTCAGTTAAGAAGTAATTCATAATAATACACACACCCCTCAAATAAATTATAGAATTAGTATTTGATATTATTATCTGGTAATAATTACATTATATTTAAAAGTATATTATAAAATTAAAAGTAATGCAACAATTTAAGAAATAAAGGGCGCATTTTTTATATATGACCCATATAATGACAGAAACATTGCGGAAGGTCTCGTAGAGCCTGTTAATCCGACGAGGGATAAGCAAATCAACTGTATGAGCAAAATAATTACATTGATGTGCTA